>CAIYWD010000222.1 GCA_903929815.1 uncultured beta proteobacterium | reverse complement strand
GCTTTGCCCAAACGGGCTAACCGTTCTCATTCCCCCCTTTGAAAAAGGGGGGTTAGGGGGGATTTGGATGTCGCACCCAAGCAAAGCCACATCACTTTGAAACGCACCCACCTATGTCACTCGATTTCAAAAGCCCTTCGCTGCTATACCGTCTGACACCCTGGTTTTCAGGGTTTGATGGTCCGTTGTCTTTTGCCGTGTTTGTGTTGGCCTGTGCTGGCTTGTTGATCATGTACTCCTCAGGTTTTGATCATGGCAGCCGGTTTGAAGATCATGCGCGCAACATGTTGATGGCTGGTGTGATTCTGTTTGTTGTCGCACAAATTCCACCCCAAAAATTGATGGTGTGGGCTGTGCCCCTCTACATAGTGGGCATTGCCATGTTGGTGGCGGTGGCAGTGTTTGGAGTCACCAAAAAAGGGGCACGGCGCTGGCTTGATGTGGGAATCACCATTCAGCCCAGTGAAATCCTCAAAATTGCCGTACCACTTATGCTGGCCTGGTGGTTTCAAAAACGCGAGGGACAGCTTCGAGTTTTAGACTATCTGGTCGCTGGCCTGTTGCTGGCAATACCTGTGGGGTTGATCATTTCACAACCTGATTTGGGAACTGCCTTACTGGTGCTGGCAGCCGGTATGTCGGTGATTTTCTTTGCAGGTTTGAGTTGGAAATTGGTAGCACCCCCCTTGATTTTGGGACTGCTTGCCATTGTGCTGCTGGTTGTGTTTGAACCAAAATTGTGCGCAGAGGGTATGCGTTGGCCTGCCATGCGCGACTACCAGCAGCAGCGTGTGTGTACCCTGCTAGACCCCACCCGTGATCCTTTGGGAAAAGGCTTTCATATCATTCAGGGCATGATTGCCATAGGGGCCGGCGGTTTTTGGGGCAAGGGATTCATGCAGGGCACGCAAACACACCTGGAGTTCATTCCTGAACGCACCACAGATTTCATCTTTGCCGCTTTTGCTGAAGAATTTGGATTGGTTGGCAATTTGTTGTTAATTGCAATGTTTGTATTTTTAGTGTTGCGCGCCCTGACCATCGCGTTCAATGCTCCTACCATGTTTACTCGCTTGCTAGGAAGTGCCATGGCGATGATTTTCTTTTGCTATGCGTTTGTGAACATGAGCATGGTCAGCGGCATTTTGCCTGTGGTGGGTGTGCCATTGCCCTTTATCAGTTACGGTGGCACCGCTATGGTCACTATGGGGCTGGCGGTTGGTATTTTGATGTCGATTGCCAAATCAAGACGGTTGATGCAGTCATGATTGATGTGGCTTTGCTTGGGTGCGACATCCAAATCCCCCTTTTTCAAAGGGGGGTTAGGGGGGATTTGGTTTTTGTATTGCACCACATCACTTTGAAACGCACCCGTCCATATCCTCGTGATCTCACAGTCTCATTCAGTGATAAATAGCGACAATATGTCACCATTTTTAAAGGAGTCATTCATGCGAAAGATTGTCATATTTTTGATTGGAGTCACTATCAGCTTCTTTATCCATGCGCTGGATTTAAGCAGTTTAAGCAAGGCCGATGCCATCAGCGGTATGAAAGACGCGCTGATGCAGAGTTCTGCTGCCGCAGTTTCCAAGCTGGGCGTAGAAAACGGCTTTCTTGGTAACGACCAGGTCAGGATACCCTTGCCCGATGTATTCAATCGCATAGAGAGCGCGCTGCGCATGTTCGGTATGCAAAAACAGGCCGACGACTTGATCGTGGCGATGAACCGTGCAGCAGAGCGTGCAGTACCAGAAGCAAAAACACTGCTGATTAACGCCGTGAAGAACATGAGTGTGCAAGATGCCAAAGGTATCCTGACCGGCGGTGACATCGCCGCGACCGAGTATTTCCGCAAGACGACACAAGAGCAACTCAAGCAGAAATTCCTTCCCATCGTCACAAAAGCAACCGCCAATGTAGGACTTGCCGAAAAATACAACCACGTTGCAAGTCGGGGCGTACAACTTGGCTTAATTGACATAAAACAGGCCAGGATCGAGGACTACGTGACGCAAAAGACGCTCGACGGTTTGTTTCTAGTGATGGCAGAACAGGAAAAAGCCATCCGTAACGATCCTGTTGGAACGGCCACTGGCATGGCAAGAAAAGTTTTTGGGCTCCTGGGGAAATAGTCAAACGCGGAATTCTCTGTAGCTTGTTGAAGCAGCTTCTAGTCTGACAGCCTCCTAGCTGCGTGTCATTGAACCTGACATATTTTCAGCGTGTTGGTGCCACCCGGTGCGCCGACGGATTCACCACAAGTGATAGCATAAACATCACCCACGGCAACGATATTTCGCCTTTTCAGGTCAATTTCGGCACGTGCCAAGGCGGCATCCCGATCCACGCTAACATCGATCAGGAGCGGATGAACATTGCGATACAACGTCATTTTGCGCTGCACGGCAACACTGGAAGTCAATGCGTAAATGGGAACACGGATCAAGTGGCGGCTCATCCAAAGCGCAGTAAAACCACTTCTGGTTAAGGCGACGATGGCTTTAGCACCGAGGTGATGTGCCGTGAACAATGCCCCCATGGAAACAGCATGGGCAATTTGGCGAAACGTTCTGCCTGTAAAGTCTGCTTCCATCTTGAACGTGGTGCCGCCTTCAACGGCATAGCAAATTTTGGCCATTTCCTTCACGGTTTCCAGTGGATATTTACCTGAAGCTGTTTCGGCTGAAAGCATCACTGCATCTGTGCCATCAAGAACCGCGTTAGCAACATCGCTGACCTCAGCGCGTGTGGGAACAGGGTTGGTGATCATGGACTCCATCATTTGCGTCGCCGTAATCACCACCCGATCATTTTCACGTGCGAGTGTGATCATGCGTTTTTGCAAAGCGGGCACCGCAGCGTTGCCCACTTCAACTGCTAAATCACCGCGAGCGACCATGATGCCATCGCTGGCTAACAAAATCGCTTCGAGGTGGGGGATAGCTTCGGCGCGCTCAATTTTGGCAATCATCCCTGGTTTGTGACCATCTTCTGCTGCTACATTGCACAACTGACGTGCCATTTCCATATCGGTGGCGCTTTTTGGAAAACTCACCGCCACATAGTCTGCATGAAAACTCATGGCCGTGCGAATGTCTTCCATGTCTTTGGCGGTTAGTGCTGGGGCACTCAATCCCCCACCTTGCTTGTTGATGCCTTTGTTGTTGGACAACTCGCCCCCCATTTTGACCGTGGTGTGAATGGCGCTGCCCTTAACATCAATGACCGTCATCACAATCAGACCGTCGTTGAGCAACAGCACATCTCCTTCTTTCACTTCACGCGGCAGTGCTTTGTAGTCAAGTCCTACCCCGTTGATGTCTCCCATCTCAGTGCGTGCAGCATCAAGCACAAATGGCTGCCCCGATTGCAAAAATACTTTACCTTCAGTAAACTTACCCACCCGAATTTTTGGGCCTTGCAAGTCGGCCATGATGCCCACTTCGCGCCCAGCCCTTTTGGCAGCCTCGCGCACTTGGTGCGCTCGTTCAATGTGGTCTTGTGCAGTGCCATGACTGAAATTTAGTCGCACTACATTCACCCCAGCACGAATCATTTGCTCCAATAAAGCAGGATCACTGGAAGCTGGGCCTAAGGTAGCAACAATTTTTGTAGCACGATGTGTCATCAAGAAATCTCCATGTCGTTGTTCATGTCAGATTTTCACATAAGGCACGTAGCATTTATTGTTGTTAAAAAAAATACCTCCATAAATATAAAATAATTTCAAAAAACATAGCACACAACACAATACCAGAGCGTGTTACAACCGAAAATGGCTTGTGCAATGTTTGAGGGTGTCAAAATGTACCCCCGAAACTTCAGTGTAAAGTCTTGATTTAATAAAACAATTTTAAATCAATGGGTTTGCCAAATACTGACAAAGTCAAGGAGGTCTAACGTGAGACATTACTGAATTGGGGTGCATGGGTGACCATCACCCAATGTGAACGAAGATACAACCAGCACAAGCTCTTCTGCTTGAGCCTTCAGACTGCTGGCTGCGGCAGCCATCTCTTCTACCAGCGCAGCGTTTTGCTGCGTGGCCTGATCCATTTGTGAAACGGCTTCACCCACCTCCACGACACCCAAACTCTGCTCATTGCTGGCGGAACTGATCTCGCCAATGAGGTCAGTGACCTTGCTGATACTGTCCACTACCTCGGTCATGGTGGTACCTGCCTGATCCACCAATGCAGAACCCCGTTCAACGCGCTCCACACTGGCATTGATGAGAGACTTTATCTCTTTGGCAGCTTGTGCGGAACGCCCGGCCAATGAGCGCACTTCGCTTGCCACCACAGCAAAGCCACGCCCTTGCTCACCAGCACGGGCAGCTTCGACCGCAGCGTTCAGGGCAAGAATGTTGGTTTGAAAAGCAATACCGTCGATGACGCTGATGATGTCCGATATCTTGCGCGATGCATCATTGATGCTTTTCATCGTGCTCACCACTTCGGCTACGACTTCGCCCCCTTTCACGGCCACCACACTGGCACCCATCGCCAACTGGTTGGCCTGGCGGGCACCATCGGCGTTTTGCTTGACTGTATCGCTGAGTTGTTCCATTGAAGCGACGGTTTCTTCAAGAGCACTGGCCTGGGCTTCAGTGCGTGCAGAAAGGTCGCTGTTGCCTTGGGCAAGTTCGACACTGGCGGTGGCGACGCTTTCAGATCCCTGGCGAACCGTCTGAACGACACGACCAAGCTCCTGGCCAATGCTGTTCATCGCCTGCATCAATTGGCCAACTTCGTCCTGACTCTCGATGCGCAATTGGGTACTCAAATCGCCTTGCGCGATGGATTGCGCAACTGAGATGGCACGCCCCATAGGAGCAAGAATCAGACGATGAATCATCCAATGCAATCCACCTGACAGTCCAAGAACCAGAACCAGTCCAATAACAACATACCCATTACGTAAACTTTGCACTTCACCGGTGTATTCGTCAATATAGGTTCCTCCAGCAATCACCCAATTCCAGTTCTTGAGAAAGGCGAAGGCAACCACTTTATCGCGTGGACTGGTATCGCCAAGTTCCTTGTTCATCCATGGATATCGAATGATGCCATCTTTCTTCTCCAGAATTTCTTTAATGAACTCACGCCCGTGAGAGTCTTTAACATCAAGAATGTTCTTGCCCTCAAGGACGGGATGGGAAACCAGGTTGCCATAGCGCTCTCCGTTACGGGTGTCAAGAACGTAGAAATAGCCGGTCTTTCCAATTTTCATGGTGCGAAGAGTTCTTTTCAAGTTGACAAGATAGTCGGTGAAATCAAGCCCAACAAAACTCAGTCCAACCAGATGGCCTTGTCCGTCCAATAGTGGGTCGTATTGCGTGATGTAATCTTTGCCAAAGAGTGTTGTTAAACCGACATAACTTTTTCCTTCACTGAGGGTTTTGAATCCGGGGTGTGTTCGGTCAAGCTGCGTGCCTAAGGCTCGATCCCCTTGCTCATTTTTGACCGATGTTGTCACCCGTACAAAGTCATCGCCGAACTTTACAAACACAGTGGCAACTGCCCCAGTGCTGCCGGTAAAGCGATCCACAACAGTAAAGTCGGAATTGAGGGATTGACCATCCATCTTGAGATTGGGTACAGGTCTGCCGCCGGTGATTAAAGTCGTTGCATCGCGTTCAATTTTTCCGCTCAAGCTAGCTTGAAAACCCTTTGCCAATACCGCCGTTCGGCTCCTGAGTTCTTTGTCGGAAGAATCAATCAAATCCACCAACAGCGATGTTTTTTCTGTCACATTAGCAATTGCCCATGTTTCTATCATTTCAGAAATTGAGTAGCCGATGCCTCCTATCAGTACAGATAAGACAATGGCAACAAGAACAAAATTTCCCATTGCCAGTCTGGTACCCAAACTGTAGGTACGCCATCCATTTGCAAATTTAGCCATGCTTGGTCTTTCAAGGGTGTTAAAACAAAGAAGTTTTGTAACTACTCACCTACGTCATTGCCACGAAGGCGAGAATCTAGCGCAGTCTGGATTCTCGCCTTCTCGGGAATGACGTAGGTGAATGTATTGTTGGAATGTTGTTTCATTGGGGGCGGAGTAGTGACGAGAAATACGAAAAAGTCAGTCCAATGGGTTTCTGACGACAGCAGAAAATCTTGTTTCACATCCGGCGCATCTTCGCCAAACGCATGAAAGCAGGCAGTCAGGGTACTGAGATGAATATCAACGCTTGGATCACCCAGTGCATCCCACTCTGCCAATAGATTGCCGTCCTGTGTTGGAACGATGCTCGGCAATGGTGCAGATTCAGGATAATGTGCAATAAACTTTTCAGCGATAAGCGTTATAGCCTCACTGCGGGGTGCCAGGCCAGCGCCCTCGTACCAACCATCGTGTTTGACCTGAGTCATTGGTGTTGAGTTAAGGATATGGTCAACAATCAGTTGTGCATTTGGCCGTCAGAGTTAAAGATGCAATGCCAGGCGCAAATCGTGCGGTGTGGCCCAGCCACATAAGCGATTTGTAACGACGCAGTGC
>CAIYWD010000221.1 GCA_903929815.1 uncultured beta proteobacterium | reverse complement strand
GGGTGCGTTTCAAAGTGATGTGGTGACTGCCATGTCTGATCTAAGTTGCAAAAATCATAGCAAACTATGCAAGTGGGACGGGCGTTAGATGCCGATTTCTTAACATAAAATATCGCAAAAAATCATAGCATCATTCCTGGAAGCGCGGGCATCTTGCCCGCGCTTCCAGAAGTGAGTTTTGTTTGGTGTCGTTGAAACGCACCCGAGCTCGCTCCCATATTGGCTTGATGCCAAGTGAAAAGACAGTTACATGCCGTGAAACTTCATCATCAACGGCACAATCAACAGAGCCACGATGTTGATGATTTTGATCAGCGGGTTGATGGCTGGACCTGCGGTGTCTTTGTAGGGGTCGCCTACGGTGTCACCGGTCACGGCGGCTTTGTGGGTTTCTGAGCCTTTGCCACCAAAATGACCGTCTTCAATGTATTTTTTGGCATTGTCCCAGGCACCGCCACCGGTACACATCGAAATAGCCACAAACAAGCCCGTGACGATGGTGCCCATCAGCAAGCCACCCAAAGCAGCAGGCCCTAGTATCAGCCCCACCAAAATAGGCGCGACCACGGGTAACAAGGACGGTACGACCATCTCCTTGATGGCAGCAGTGGTCAAAATATCAACGGCGGTGCCGTAATCAGGCTTGGCTTTGCCTTGCATGATGCCTTTGATGTCACGAAACTGGCGGCGAACTTCGACCACCACAGCACCTGCGGCACGGCCTACGGCTTCCATCGCCATGGCGCCAAAGAGATAAGGAATCAGGCCACCAATAAACAGACCAATGATGACCATGTGGTTGCTTAAATCAAAGGTGATCACCTTGCCATAAGCATCGAGCTTATGGGTGTAGTCGGCAAAAAGAACCAGTGCAGCCAGACCGGCAGAGCCAATGGCGTAACCTTTTGTCACTGCTTTGGTGGTGTTGCCCACGGCATCCAGGGGGTCAGTGATGTCGCGTACGCTCTTGGGCATTTCAGCCATTTCAGCAATGCCGCCTGCGTTGTCGGTGATGGGGCCATAAGCATCCAGGGCGACCACAATGCCTGCCATGCTCAACATGGAGGTCGCCGCAATGGCAATGCCATAAAGACCAGCCAATGCGTAAGCGGTGTAAATGGCCACGCAGACAAACATCACAGGCCAGGCGGTTGAGCGCATGGACACGCCCAAACCCGCAATGATGTTGGTGCCATGACCGGTGGTGGAAGCCTCAGCGATGTGCTGTACTGGTTTGTATTGGGTGCCGGTGTAATACTCGGTAATCCACACCAAAGCGGCAGTCAGCACCAAACCTACGATACATGCATAGAACAGGCTCATGCCAGAGATCACTTGACCGGTTGTGAGTGTCAGGGTGGCGGGCAGCAAGTTTTGAGTCACAAAAAAGAAAGCCACCAGTGACAGCGCCCCCGCGACAGCCAAACCTTTATAAAGGGCGGGCATCACGTTGGTCATGCCGGGCGAGGCTTTGACAAAGAAGCAGCCAATGATGGAGGCCACAATCGACACAGCACCCAGCGCCAGCGGATAGACCACAGCACTGATGCCTGCACCTGTCACCATCAAAGCACCGAGCACCATGGTGGCAATGAGCGTGACGGCGTAAGTTTCAAACAGGTCTGCTGCCATGCCAGCGCAGTCGCCCACGTTGTCGCCTACGTTATCGGCAATCACGGCAGGGTTGCGGGGGTCGTCTTCGGGAATGCCGGCTTCAACCTTGCCCACCAGGTCAGCACCCACGTCTGCGCCTTTGGTGAAAATGCCACCGCCCAAACGTGCAAAAATGGAAATCAAAGAAGAACCAAAGGCAAAACCAATCAAGGGGTTGAGCATTTCGGCCAGTTTGGCGTTGGGTGCATCGCTATTGCCTGTCAAAAACCAGTAAAAACCGGTGACACCCAAAAGTCCCAGCCCCACCACCAGCATACCGGTGATGGCACCTCCACGAAAAGCAACGTCTAGTGCAGGGCCAATGCCTTTGGTGGCAGCCTGGGCGGTTCTCACATTGGCACGAACCGAAACATTCATACCAATAAAACCACAAGCCCCAGAGAGCACTGCACCCAGCACAAAGCCAACTGCGCTGAGGTGATCAAGAAATACACCAATCAAAATAGCCAGTACCACGCCAACAATGGCAATGGTTTTGTATTGCCGGGCAAGGTATGCCGATGCACCGGTCTGGATGGCATTGGCGATGTCTTGCATTCGCTGATTGCCGGCATCTTGAGAGAGTATCCAGCTTCGTGCCCAAAAGCCATAGCCGACTGCGATCAAGCCGCAGATAAGCGCCAATATCAGCGCTGAGTTGCCTGTCATAAAATTTTCCTGTTAATTGGTCGAGAAGACAGTGTGCATCTTATTAATTATTAATGCACCCCTGCAGAGTTTCGCCATCGCCGACTGGCACACAAAAACGTGCTGACGTCGGTAATTGGCGAATGGGCGAACTTTACCTCTAAAAATGCTGTTTTTGATGTGATGGCATGTATTAGCATCGGATGATTGCAGCGATAGCTTTGTTTTACCCATTTTTTCAAAGGATGATGTTCATGAACCCAAAACCAAATACAACCCGCTCTGGTACTGCCAAGGCCAATGAGGGTGAATACTTGAGTTTGCGTCTTGGCTCTGAAGAGTACGCTATTGGCATATTGCAGGTTCAGGAAATTCGCTCCTACGAAGACCCTACCCGCATGGTCAATGCCCCCCTGTTTGTCAAGGGGGTCATCAACTTGAGGGGCGTTATTGTTCCTATTGTGGATTTGCGACTCAAGCTCAATTTACCCCGTGCAGAGTACACCGAGTTCACGGTCGTGATTATTTTGAAAGTGCATGGCACGGTGATTGGCGTGGTGGTCGATTCTGTGTCTGATGTGGTCAGTATCAAGGCCGAGTCGATCAAACCTGCACCGCAGTTTGAATCTGTGCTGGACAGCCGTTTTATCACCGGTCTGGTTCATTTGGGCGATCGCACCTTGATTGTGATGAATATTGAATCCTTGCTCAATCACGCTGAACTTGGCATGCTCTCCTGACGTGTTGAATGCTTATTTGTCAGATCAGACCATGCAGACCATGATGCTCACTCTTTGCGTAGCACAACTCAATCTGGTGGTAGGCGATTTGCTGGGCAACTCCAAAAAAATCATTGAGGCAGCCCAACAGGCTTACTGGAATGGCGCACGTCTGGTGTTGACACCTGAACTCTCCATCTGTGGGTACGCCGCTGAAGATTTGTTTTTGCGTGCAGCATTTATCACTGCCTGTGATGAGGCTGTGCAGAATGTTGCTCAAGCATTGGCAACCTTCAAGGGACTGTGTGTGGTGGTGGGTCACCCCACGGGTGGCGACAGTCGCACACGATCGGTGGCTGTACAGCAGCGATTTAACGCTGCGAGTGTGTTGTGTGAAGGCCAGGCAGTGGCACGTTATGCCAAGCGCGAATTGCCCAACTACCAAGTGTTTGATGAGCATCGTTATTTCAAATCAGGTCACGATGTGTGTGTGTTTGAAGTGGGTGAGTGCAGGGTCAAGGTTGGCTTGCTGATTTGTGAAGACGCATGGTTTGAAGCACCTGCACGTTTAACGCGGGATGCTGGCGCACAAATGATCGCGGTCATGAACGCATCACCCTTTCATATTGGAAAGGGCACAGAGCGCGAACATCAGATGCGCGAGCGGGTGCTCGATTGTGGACTTCCTCTGGTGTATGCGCATTTGGTGGGCGGGCAAGATGAGATGGTTTTTGAGGGATATTCATTTGCATTGAATGCGGATGGCACACTGGCCGGTCGTGCCCCTGGTTTTATAGAAAATAACCTTCTAGTCCACGTCCATCAAGCATCGGCAGCTATTGAATTAAGAGCGACAATCGCACCGTACGGCGATGCGGATGCCGATTTGTGGGATGCACTGGTGTGGGGTGTGCGTGACTACATTGGAAAAAATGGCTTTCCATCGGTGGTGTTGGGCTTGTCAGGTGGCATTGACTCTGCCCTGGTGTTGGCTATCGCTGTGGATGCCTTGGGCAAAGACAGGGTTCGTGCGGTGATGATGCCTTCGCCCTATACCCAAGACATCAGTTGGAGGGATGCGCGTGAGATGGCTTCTCGCTTGGGCGTTCGTTACGATGAACTGTCCATCGTTCCTGAATTGGAAGCCTTCAAAGCCACGTTAAGTTCCGAATTCAAAGGTCTGGCAGAAGACACGACCGAGGAAAACCTTCAGGCACGCATTCGTGGCACGCTGCTGATGGCATTGAGCAACAAGTTTGGCAGTCTGGTGCTGACCACCGGCAACAAGTCAGAAATGGCCACCGGCTACTGCACTTTGTATGGTGACATGGCAGGCGGTTTTGCAGTCATCAAAGACTTGACCAAAACCACAGTGTTTCAATTGGCGCGCTGGCGCAATGTGCATGACCCCTATCAGACTGGCTCATCGCCTATTCCTGAGCGCATCATGACACGGCCACCAAGTGCTGAGCTTCGGCCCAACCAAAAGGACCAGGATAGCTTGCCGCCTTACGATATTTTGGATGCCATTGTCGAACGTTATATGGAAAATGACGAAAGCATTGAAGATATGGTGGCAGCAGGTTTTGCACGGGCCGATGTGGAACGTGTCACGTGGCTGATGAAAACCAGTGAATACAAAAGGCGACAGTCGCCCGTGGGCATTCGTGTGACACACCGCAGTTTTGGCAAGGACTGGCGCTATCCCATCACCAACAAATTTCTGGCGTGATAGTGATTGTCATGCACAATCACGATGCGTGAAATCCACCCTTTTTTGCAGGGAAGTTTATGAAACAAATTACCGCCGTCATCAAGCCCTTCAAACAAGAAGAAGTGCGTGAAAATTTGGCCGCTTGCGGCGTGACGGGCTTGACCGTGACAGAAGTCAAAGGTTTTGGTCGCCAAAAAGGCCACACAGAGCTGTACCGCGGCGCTGAGTATGTGGTGGACTTTTTGCCAAAAATAAAAATTGAAGTGGTCGTTAATGAGAACGACGTGGATCGTTGTGTGGAGGCCATCATCAAAGCTGCCCACACTGGAAAAATTGGGGACGGCAAAATTTTCATCACGAATGTGGAGCGCGTGGTGCGCATTCGCACGGGTGAAGAAGACCAGGCAGCCGTTTAAACCTGGATTCCTCAGTTGACCGCTTATTATCTTCACTAAACCGTTATGAAAATTGATATTTGTTACTTCGATGGAAGTGTACCCTTTAGGTGAGAGCGCTACGCACCCGATTGAGCCACTGGCGACACGTCTGGGGGTGTTGTTCCTCCTTGCAGGCAGTAGCCTGCCGCGTCGTCACGCCTACCCAGACGCGCCGCCAGTAGCCCACTCGGGCGCGTTCAACTGAGGAATCTCAGGTTAAATTCCGCCCGCACCTGAGTCATCAGTTTATGGGGCAGAGCTTGCAGGCATCACCGGCGCTGTCACAGCAGATGCAGCCACAGCCGATGAAGCGGCAGCAGAGGCAGGGCTGGCGGGCAATGGCGGGTTAGGCAGCACCGCAGATGCTGGCACAACGGGCGGTTTGGCAATTTTTTTCACAGGCAATCGACTGAGTTTGTCTGGCGCTGAGGGTTGTGCAGCCAAGGCTGTGTGAGGTGGCTTGGATTGTGCTGATTTGGCCAGTTTTTTCTTTTCCTCGGTGCTCAGGGCTTGGTAGGCTATCCACTTCTCATTTTTTTCCTGTGACGGCATCACTTTTTTGACCTCGGCAAAGTTCAGTCGGGCCTGTTCGCGCTGGCGCGGGCTAAGAGCTGCCCACTGTGCCATGCGTGCATGTGCTTTGGTCTGATCAGCCAATGTCATTTGGGAATAGTTGGTACTGAGCGATATCCACTTGCGTTTTTGAACATTGCTGATGTTTTTCCAGGTGGCAGAAAGAGGCTGAAGTGCGTTTTTCTGTTCTGGTGTTAATGCACTCCAATCCATTGAAGAAAAGGCAGCAGGGATGGCATTGCCCAAAACGGTGACTGAACTGGTGCTTGTGGAACGCTGTTGACTCAAGGGGACAACGGGCGGCTTGCCCTGCGTGCCCGATTGCGCCCAGATTGGCGTGACCATTGACATCCCTGTCAAAAGCGTCAACGTGATGACAGGGAGACAGCGAAGGTGTTGCAGGGTCAATTTAAACACATCAGGGTTCCTGTGGGTTGCCAAGTTTCAAAAACTGAGCAAAGCCAACATCAATATAAGCTGCAGGGGGAAGATCGTCGGTCAGGATGGCGGTGTCAATGTCTGCAAGTTCACGTGCACTGAGGTCGTCTTGAATGATGTTAATGACCAACAGCCCTGTCAGCAACAGTAGCAGCAAACCAGCAACACCAAGGCGATTCCACCAGGGAGAATGATGCCCACCATGCTGCGCTGTCAAAGTGTTAGACAAGGTGTTGGCATAAGAAACTTGAGCCGATGCCAGCAACACCTGTTTGCGCATTTCAACAGCCCTGACCCTTGCCGCACGCAAACGCTCTGAAATGTCGTAAGGCAGGTGTTGGCAGGTGGCATCCAGTTGAAGACTGATTTGCCTGCCAAATTGATCTATGGAGGCTTGCCGTGATTGCTCTGAAGTATTGATATTCATGGTGTAAGTCCTTTGGCATGAAGAGCACGGGACAGGGCTTGAGCTGCCCGAGAACAGTGCGTTTTAATACTGCCTTCAGAACAACCCATTGCAGATGCGGTTTCTAAAACATTCATACCTTCCCAGTAACGCATGAGGAAGGCATCTCGTTGACGTGTAGGCAATAATAACAGCGCTTTTTCAATCATTTGCAAGGTTTCAGTACGCTCTGCAGTGGTTTGTGGGTTTTCAAATTCCAAAGACATTTCTGTAGATGACAAGGACTCCAGAATATCAGATTCAGTGTCATCAGGGTCAGATTGAAAATCGCTCAACGATGAGAAAAAGGCATTTTTGACTTTTTGCCGACGAAACCAGTCCAATGTGGTGTTGCCCAAAATGCGCGCAAACAGCATGGGAAGTTCGTCAGTAGGCTTATCGCCATAGTGCTCTGCAAGTTTCATCATGCTGTCTTGAACAATGTCGAGGGCTGATTCATCGTTGCCAACGTTGTAGGCGGTACGCTTGAAGGCACGTTTTTCAACGCTTTTCAAAAAATCTGAAAGTTCAGTGGGAGTGGCCAAATCAATTCTCTTGGGGGCAAGTAAGAGGGAATCGTGGTGCAGCGTTCGAAAAAGCGTCAAAGTGATGTGGAACAGTCAACATGGCCACATGCCAGGAGATGAGTCGTGCGAATAACTCAGTCTCTACCTATCTACCGCTGCAAATGAATCGATGTTAATTTTACTATTATAAAGATAGCTACTTACGCAATAGGGACGGGCGTTAGAGGCCGATTTGTTATACAAAAAAATCACTCAGTTCGTGCAGTTTTACAGGTGAACATCGCCGTCTTCACATCACTTTGAACCGCACCCGCATCAGCACGATTTCAGGGCGACCGTGTGATGGAGTGCGATAATAGCGTTTACAACTTATGCAAACGGGTCAAGGTTCGGCACAACAATCCTTGTGCTTATGGTTTTGGCCTCAAGCTTCAATGTAGCACCACAAGTGTTTACAAAGATGCACCCAAGGTTTTTCGTTAGAGAAATTCACAAAGGTTTATCATGGAAATATCTCAAATCGATTCTGTTGCGACAGAATCTTCGCTCTCTCCCATTCAACCCCTAGCCCAAAAATTTACAGTTGCTTCGCCAACTGAGCTGCGCGGTGCCGAAATTCTCATCAAGGCATTAGAAGCTGAAGGCGTTAAATTTGTCTGGGGTTATCCTGGCGGCGCCGTCTTGCATATTTACGACGCTTTTTTCAAGCAAGACACCATTCGGCATATTTTGGTGCGACACGAGCAAGCGGCGGTTCATGCAGCAGATGCTTATGCGCGTTCCACTGGCGATGTGGGTGTGGCGTTTGTCACCTCTGGCCCGGGTGCTACCAATGCGGTCACCGGCATTGCAACGGCTTACATGGACAGCACCCCCATGGTGATTGTGAGCGGTCAGGTTTCTACGCCCGCTATTGGCATGGACGCTTTTCAGGAGTGCGACACGGTGGGCATCACCCGACCTGTGGTTAAGCACAATTTTTTAGTCAAGGATGTGCGTGATTTGGCGATCACCATGAAAAAAGCCTTTCATATTGCACGCACAGGTCGGCCAGGGCCTGTGGTGGTTGATATTCCCAAAGATGTGTCGTTCAAAAAAGTGCCTTACCACGGCTATCCTGCAACGGTTGAAATGCGCTCTTACAACCCCGTTCGTAAAGGGCATGGAGGGCAAATTCGCAAGGCGCTGCAACTCATTTTGGCAGCCAAACGCCTTTATATTTATACCGGTGGTGGCGTGGTTCTCAGCAATGCTTCAGAGCAATTGCGTCAGTTGGTCGATCTTTTGGGTTGCCCCTGCACCAGCACCTTGACGGGTTTGGGGGCGTATCCTGCGAGCGATCGCAAGTTTTTGGGTATGCCCGGTATGCACGGCACGGTCGAGGCCAACAATGCCATGCAGCACTGCGACGTTTTGCTGGCGGTGGGTGCGCGTTTTGATGATCGGGTGATTGGCAACCCTAAACACTTTGCACAAAATGAACGCAAAATCATTCACATTGACATTGATCCCTCCAGTATTTCCAAGCGCGTCAAGGTGGATATTCCCATTGTGGGGGATGTCAAAGACGTTCTGATTGACATGCTGGCTGTGATTCACGAAACACACGGCAAGCCCGATGCAGTAACACAGGCCGCCTGGTGGAACACCATTGAAGACTGGCGCAAAGGCCAGTGCCTGAAGTACAACCCAGGTCAAAATGGCATCATCAAGCCACAATACGTGGTGGAAACACTTTGGAACATGACACGTGACGATGATGTCTATATCACGTCGGATGTTGGGCAGCATCAAATGTGGGTGGCACAGTATTACCGTTTCAACCAACCACGGCACTGGATCAGTTCAGGTGGTCTGGGCACTATGGGTGTTGGATTGCCGTTTGCCATGGGCGCGAAGATGGCACACCCTGACAGCGAGGTCTTTTGTGTGAGTGGCGAGGGTTCTGTACAGATGTGCATTCAGGAACTGTCCACTTGTTTGCAGCACAACACGCCCGTCAAAATCATGGTGCTCAACAACCGTTATTTGGGGATGGTTCGGCAGTGGCAAGAAATTGAACATGGTGGTCGCTACAGTCACAGTTACATGGAGGCCTTGCCCGATTTTGTGAAGTTGGCAGAGGCTTACGGCCATGTTGGCATGTTGATTGAGCAAGCCAAAGATGTTGAACCTGCGCTGCGTGAAGCGCGTCGATTAAAAGACCGCACTGTTTTCATGGACTTTCGCACAGACCCCACCGAAAACGTCTTCCCCATGGTGCAAGCTGGCAAGGGAATTACCGAGATGCTGCTCAGCTCTGAAGACTATTAATTTTTTTAAAAGATGAATCTATTGCCCATCAATCCCAGTCATGACCATGACTGGGGGAGGATTGGAGAAAAGGGGAACATGAATCATGAAACATATCATTGCAGTTTTATTGGAAAACGAAGCAGGTGCATTGTCTCGCGTGGTGGGTTTATTCTCGGCGCGTGCTTACAACATTGAGTCCTTGACGGTTGCGCCCACTGAAGACCCCAGTCTCTCGCGCATGACCATTCAGACCACCGGTTCTGATGATGTTATCGAGCAAATTACCAAACACCTGAATCGTTTGATTGAAGTCGTCAAGGTGGTTGATTTGACCGAAGGTGCTTACACCGAGCGAGAGTTGATGTTGGTCAAGGTGCGCGCAGTGGGCAAGGAGCGCGAGGAAATGAAGCGCATGGCCGACATTTTTCGCGGCCGTATCATTGATGTGACTGATAAAAGTTACACCATTGAATTGACAGGGGACCAATGCAAAAATGATGCTTTTTTAAGCGCTCTGGAACAGGGAGCTGTCTTGGAAACCGTTCGCACAGGCACGTGCGGCATTGGTCGGGGCGAACGTATTTTGCGGGTTTGATTTATTAACGGAGGAGATTGGAATGAAAGTTTATTACGACAAGGATTGTGATCTGAGCCTGATCAAAGGCAAAACGGTGGCCATCATTGGTTACGGCAGTCAAGGCCACGCTCATGCACAAAACTTGAACGACAGCGGTGTCAAGGTTATCGTGGGTTTGCGCAAAGGGGGGGCTTCATGGCCCAAGGTTGAAAAAGCAGGCCTGCAAGTGGCTGAAGTGGCCGATGCTGTCAGGTCAGCCGATGTGGTGATGATTCTCTTGCCTGATGAGCAAATTGGGGCCGTTTATCAAAAAGAGATTGAACCCAACCTTCGCTTGGGTGCTTCACTGGTATTTGCCCACGGGTTTAACATTCATTATGGTTTGGTGAAACCCCGCGCTGACCTAGATGTCTGGATGGTCGCCCCCAAGGCGCCAGGTCACACCGTTCGTGGCACTTATGTGCAAGGCGGTGGTGTCCCCCAATTGATTGCCATCCACCAAGACACATCTGGCCAAAGCCGAGATTTGGCACTGAGCTATGCCTCGGCCAACGGTGGCGGCAAGGCTGGCATCATTGAAACCAGTTTCCGTGAAGAAACCGAGACCGATTTGTTTGGCGAACAAGCCGTGCTGTGTGGGGGTACGGTGGAATTGATCAAGGCTGGCTTTGAAACGTTGGTCGAAGCCGGTTATGCCCCCGAAATGGCCTATTTTGAATGCCTGCACGAGCTGAAATTGATTGTCGATATGATTTATGAAGGTGGTATTGCCAACATGAATTACTCCGTTTCAAATAACGCCGAATATGGTGAATATGTCACGGGGCCAAAGATCATCACTGCGGCTTCCAAGGATGCCATGCGTCAATGCCTCAAAGATATTCAAACAGGCGAGTACGCCAAGAGTTTTATCCTTGAAAATCAGGCAGGTGCGCCAACGCTCTTGAGCCGCAGGCGTTTGATGGCTGAACACCCCATTGAAAAAGTGGGTGCTACCTTGCGTGCCATGATGCCCTGGATTGCGAAAAACAAATTGGTTGATCAAACGCGCAATTAACAGGAAATCTTGTAGATTGGGTTCGTGTAACCCCGACATTTTTTGCGTCTTAAGCATTCTCACATCATCATGGTTCACATTACTCTTCCCGACGGCTCAGTGCGTCACTACCCCGGGCCTGTCACGTGGCTGAGGTCGCCGCTTCCATTGGAACTGGCCTGGCCAAGGCTGCGCTTGCTGGCAAATTAGGAGACAGGGTGGTTGATACCAGTTCTGTGATGGATGCTGATGCAGCGCTGTCCATCATCACGGCCAAAGACGCAGCAGGCTTGGAGATCATCCGTCACTCAACGGCGCATTTGCTGGCATATTCCGTCAAGGATTTATTTCCAACAGCACAAGTCACCATTGGCCCTGTGATTGACAACGGTTTTTACTACGATTTCTCATACGAACGCCCTTTTACGCAAGATGACTTGGTCACTATCGAAAAGCGTATGACCGAGTTAGCCGCTAAAGACGAGCCTATAGCGCGTCGTGTGTTGCAGCGTGACGATGCTGTGGCCTATTTTAAAAATTTGGGCGAACACTACAAAGCTGAAATCATCAACAGCATCCCCGCTGATCAAGAGGTCAGTCTGTACCGCGAAGGCGCGTTTGAAGATTTGTGCCGTGGGCCCCACGTTCCCAGTACCGGCAGGCTCAAACATTTCAAACTGATGAAAGTGGCAGGTGCTTATTGGCGCGGCGACCATCACAATGAAATGTTGCAGCGCATCTATGGCACGGCTTGGGCGACCAAAGAAGACCTGGCACAACACATCACAATGCTCGAAGAAGCAGAAAAACGCGACCACCGCAAAATTGGACGCGAGCTTGATCTGTTTCACCTCGATGACCATGCGCCAGGCCTGGTGTTTTGGCATGCCAGGGGCTGGACGTTGTGGCAATGTGTCGAGCAGTACATGCGTCAGGTTTATCGCAACAATGGTTACAGTGAAGTCAAAGGCCCACAAATCATCGATAAAAGCCTGTGGGAAAAAACGGGTCACTGGGATAAATACCGCGAAAACATGTTCGTGACCGAATCTGAAAAGCGCGAATATGCCTTAAAACCGATGAATTGCCCAGGTCATATTCTGATTTTCAAGCAGGGCATTAAAAGTTACCGCGATTTGCCCTTGCGTTACGGTGAATTTGGCCAATGCCACCGCAATGAACCTTCAGGCGGATTGCACGGTATCATGCGTGTGCGTGGGTTCACGCAAGACGATGGTCACATTTTTTGCACCGAAGATCAAATTTTGCAAGAGTGCTCAGATTACACCGCCCTGCTGCAAAAGGTCTATGCTGATTTTGGTTTCAAAAACATCATCTACAAAATTGCCACGCGCCCCGACAAGCGCATTGGCAGCGATGCCAGTTGGGACAAGGCAGAACATGCCTTGATGGAAAGTCTGCGTACTTCGGGCTGCGAGTATCAGGTGTCGCCCGGCGAAGGTGCTTTTTATGGCCCCAAAATTGAATACACCCTGAAAGATGCCATCGGGCGGCCATGGCAGTGTGGAACCATTCAGGTTGATTTTTTCATGACGGAACGTCTGGGGGCTGAGTACGTGGGTGAAGACGGCGCACGTCACTGCCCCGTCTTGTTGCACCGGGCCATTGTGGGCAGTCTGGAGCGTTTCATAGGCATCTTGATTGAGGAAACTGCCGGTGCCTTGCCCGTTTGGCTCGCACCCGTTCAAGCTGTAGTGATTAACGTGACCGATGCTCATGCACAATATGCTGCCGGTGTGGCTACCACTTTGTCAAGTCAAGGATTCAGAATTGAAACTGACCTTCAAAACGATAAAATCACTTATAAAATACGTCAGCATGCCATGCAAAAAGTCCCTTATCTTGTTATTGTGGGCGACCGTGAAATGGCATCTGGCACAGTGTCAGTGCGAATGCGCGGTGGGAAAGACCTCAACGTCATGTCAATGGATGAGTTTTCAAATCGATTGATGGCCGACACTGCGCGTAAATCTCAAGCAGTATGATGGTCGTTTTTTTGGCGCAGTCCTCTGCGTTTAGGCGCAGTCCCTTCTGCAGTGTGGCCACAGTGTGTGGTAATTTTTTAAAGGATTAAGTTATCGCTACCGAAATTCGTGATCGCCGTCAGCGCGAAGAACGCAAATACCGATTAAATCGGGAAATCACAGCACCTGAAGTCCGTCTTTCTGGTGTTGAGAATGAGCCTCTAGGTGTCGTCACTACCACCGAAGCCTTGCGCATGGCAGGTGAGCTAGATGTCGATTTGGTCGAAATTTCAGCGACAGCCACCCCTCCTGTGTGCCGTTTGATGGATTACGGCAAGTTTAAATACCAGGAACAAAAAAAAGCGGCTGAAGCCAAAGCACGCCAAACTGTCATTGATATCAAAGAAATCAAATTTCGCCCGGGTACCGATGATGGAGACTACAACATCAAAATGCGCAATATTCGGCGTTTCCTTGCCGAGGGCGATAAATGCAAAATCACCCTGCGTTTTCGCGGGCGTGAAATTACCCATCAAGATTTAGGTTTGGCGCTACTGAACCGCATCCGTGATGATTTGGGAGACTTGATTGTGATCGAGCAATTCCCAAAACTTGAGGGACGGCAAATGATCATGATGATTGCACCCGGTCGCAAAAAGCCGATGACCAAGTCGTCAGCGTCAGAGGGTGTTTGATATCTTCATCTGACATCTGTAAAGAGTGAGGTAGTGAGCAACTGCCGAACATTGCAGCAAGATGTTGTCTTGCTGCAGCTAAAAGTGTCTCGGGGCCATCAAGGCTGCAAAGAGTTTGCAGACGCCTCACGAGCATAAAACTCATAGGAGCATGCCAATGCCCAAAATGAAAACCAAGAGCGCGGCAAAAAAACGTTTTCGCGTTCGCCCTGGGGGTACCGTCAAACGCGGTCACGCCTTTAAACGTCATATTTTGACCAAGAAGACCACCAAAAATAAACGCCATTTGCGAGGTATCGCTGCGGTTCATGAGACCAATATGGGTCATGTAGCGCAAATGTTGCCTGGTTATGGTATTTGATTAACAACGAATAAGGAGTAACACAATGTCTCGCGTCAAACGTGGTGTCACGGCTCACGCCCGTCACAAAAAAGTTCTTGACCTTGCCAAAGGTTTCCGTGGTCGTCGCGGTAATGTTTATCGGGTCGCCAAAGAAGCGGTCATGAAAGCTGGGCAATATGCCTACCGTGATCGTCGTACCAAAAAACGTGTCTTTCGCCAGTTGTGGATTGCACGTATCAATGCTGCCGCCCGTCAATGTGGCATGACTTACAGCCAGTTGGCCAATGGGTTGAAAAAAGCCTGTATCGAGATTGACCGCAAGGTATTGAGCGATATGGCCATCAATGACATGGCAGGTTTTACAGCCATCGTAGAACAGGTCAAGGCAAAAATGGCTGCCTGAAGATGGGTGTTTATGCTATTATTAGCATAGTGCATTATGCAGATGGGACAAGGGCTAGAGCCGTTTTTGGCACTGGCCTTTTTTCATGCAACAACTCACACTTAGGATGCGTTACCTAACAACTTGATCAATTTATGAGGTGATTCATCCTCACGCCATCCGCATAAATTGCTCAAGTTATTATGGACCATATCCTATGTAACGAATCCTTAGGTTATTCGATAGAGAATTTTATGAACGACTTGGAAACTTTGGTAAAAAACGCCCGCGCTGATTTTGCATTGACCAAAGTGCCTGCTGAACTTGAAAACACCAAAGCACTGTATTTGGGCAAGCAGGGCTCTGTCACTGCCCTGATGAAAAATCTCGCAAATTTGTCTATTGAAGACAAAAAGTCACGCGGAGCAGCCATCCATGAAGCCAGGCAAACCATTGAGGCAGCACTCAACGCACGTCGGCAGGCTCTGGCAGAACAGGCGTTGCAGCGCCAATTGCAAGCCCAAGCCTTAGACGTTACCCTGCCTGGCCGCAAGCGTTTAACAGGTGGCTTGCACCCTGTGTCATTGACCTTGGAACGCATTGAGGCCATTTTTTCATCGATGGGTTTTGATGTGGCCGAGGGTCCGGAGATTGAGTCAGACTGGTTTAACTTTACCGCATTGAACACGCCTCCTGATCATCCTGCGAGATCCATGCACGATACGTTTTATGTTGAAAATGCAGGTGAGCCAGCGGTGTTGCGCACCCACACCAGCCCCATGCAAATTCGCCATGCGGTGCAGCATGTCAAGCGCCATCGTTCATCTGCACAGCCAAAAAATACGCTCTACGATGGAGACATGCCTGAAATTCGCGTCATCGCCCCCGGACGCACTTACCGTGTTGACAGCGATGCCACGCACTCCCCCATGTTTCACCAATGCGAAGGCCTGTGGGTGGGCGAAAACGTCAGTTTCAAAGACTTGAAATACGTTTTCACAGATTTTTGCCGCACATTTTTTGAGTCCAGTGACCTTGTTTTGCGTTTTCGCCCCAGTTTTTTCCCCTTCACCGAACCCAGTGCTGAAATTGACATTCAGTTTCCCAGTGGCCCCTTGGCAGGTCGCTGGCTGGAAGTGGCCGGTTCAGGACAAGTTCACCCCAATGTGATCAGCAACATGGGGTTGAACCCTGAGCGTTACATCGGTTTTGCCTTTGGCATGGGGCCTGACCGCCTGACCATGCTGCGCTATGGTGTCAATGACCTTCGTCTGTTTTTTGACGGCGACCTTCGCTTTTTGTCTCAGTTTCGCTAATTTTGCGAAAACGTCAGTGCATACTTTTTGGTATTGAGAAATCCACCATGCAATTTCCTGAATCGTGGTTGCGAGAATTTTGCAACCCTCCCCTGAACACCGAACAGTTGTCTGACGCCTTGACCATGGCTGGTCTTGAAGTAGAAGACAGTAAACCCGTTGCACCGCCCTTCCACCATGTTGTGGTGAGCCACATTGTGCAGGTCAATCCCCATCCCAACGCCGATCGTCTGCGGGTATGCCAGGTCGACGTAGGCCAATCGCAAAACCTGACCATTGTGTGCGGGGCAGCCAATGCCAGGGTGGGCATCAAAGTGCCTTGTGCTTTGGTGGGTGCAGATCTGCCAACGGATGACGCGAACAAGCCTTTCATCATTCACGTGGGCAAACTGCGCGGTGTTGACAGTTTTGGCATGTTGTGTTCAGCGCGTGAACTTCAATTATCCACGGACCAGGCAGGCCTTTTGGAACTGGCAGCAGATGCCCTCATTGGGCAAAACATTCGTGAGCATTTGCGCCTGGATGACACCGTTTTAACCCTTAAATTAACGCCCAACCTGGCACACGCTTTGAGCGTTTTTGGTGTGGCCCGCGAACTCAGTGCATTAACCACCACGCCACTGCAACGCCCACCGTTTGCCAAGCTCACACCGCGTATTGCTGACATCTTGCCCGTCAAAATCAGCGCACCTGACTTGTGTGGTCGCTTCTCTGGCCGAATCATTCGCGGTGTCAATACCCAAGCGCCCACTCCGGCATGGATGGTTGATCGCCTCGCACGTTGCGGTCAGCGCAGTGTGTCAGCCTTGGTCGATATTTCCAACTATGTGATGTTTGAATCGGGTCAGCCCACGCATATTTTTGACCTGGACAAAATTCAGGGCGGTCTGGAGGTGCGATGGGGCAACAGTGGCGAACAGATCAAGCTGCTCAACGGTAACACCATTGATGTGGATGGTGACGTGGGTGTGATAGCCGATGCTGTGCAGGTTGAGTCCCTGGCGGGCATCATGGGGGGCGCGGCCACTGCGGTGTCTGATGACACTCAAAATGTCTATGTGGAAGCCGCTTTCTGGTGGCCAAAAGCTATTGTCGGGCGTTCAAGGCGCTTTCATTTTTCAACGAATGCCGGTCATCGTTTTGAGCGCGGTGTTGATTTTGCGCTAACGGTTGAACACATCGAACGCATTACCCAACTCATCAGTGACATCTGTGGCACACCAGACACCGTTTGGGGTCCCATTGACGATCACTGCGTAGCCTTGCCACCTGCTAAAACCGTGTCCATGCGTGTATCGCGTGCCAGCAAAATTTTGGGGCTACCGCTCTCTGCCGCCCAGTGCGTCACTGCGCTCACAGGCTTGGGTCTAAGCCTGGTTCAGACCGATGATGTGATTGAAGTTACCGTGCCCTCGTACCGTTTTGACCTTCAGATTGAAGAAGATTTGATTGAAGAAGTGGCGCGGATGATTGGTTTTCACAACTTGCCCCACACGCCACCAACAGCTTCCATCACCGCTAAACTGCCACCTGAATTCAGACGAAATTCTTTTGCGGTGAAACGCTCCATGGCCGCACTGGGCTACCAGGAAACCATCAACTTCAGTTTTTGTGACGAACGCTGGGAACGTGAATTGGCGGGCAACTCCAACCCCATCCGTTTACAAAACCCCATTGCCAGCCAAATGAACGTCATGCGCTCGTCCTTGCTGGGTTCTTTGCTACAAGTTTTGAAATTTAACCAAGATCGCAAAGCTCATCGTGTACGGGTGTTTGAGGTAGGCCGTGTATTTTGGCATGACGACACCGTGGGCAACACGGATACCAGTGTCAAGGGATTTGCACAGCCCATGCGTCTGGCTGCTTTGGCGAGCGGTGCTGTCGATGCCCTTCAGTGGGGGCAAAAAGAGCGATCGGTTGATTTCTATGACATCAAGGGCGATTTGGAGGCCTTGCTCTCACCTACGCAGGCGCAATTCATGCCAGCACATCACCCTGCCTTGCACCCTGGTCGTTGTGCTAATGTGGTCTGCCACGGCATCGTGGTGGGTGTGGTCGGTGAATTACATCCCCGGTGGTGCCAGTCTTACGAACTGATGCATGCCCCCGTCTTGTTCGAGATTGCTCTGGATGCCGTGCTGCATCGTACCGTGCCCCACTTTCATCCCGTGCCGCGTTTTCACCCGGTTGAGCGTGATATTGCGGTGTGGGTCGATGAGCATGTCACAGCGCAAGCATTGATGCAAGCGATTGGGTCAGCATCCTGTGGCCATGTCTCACTCGATGCCGTCGTGTTTGACATTTATCATCCACCATTAAATGCTACCACGACGCAACTATCAGATAAACCATCCAAAAAAAGCATGGCGGTGCGTCTTACACTCAATACCCAGGATGCCACTCTGTCAGAGCAAAGCATTGATGCCGCCGTATCTGCGGTGCTGGTATCCTTGACCGATCAGGTGGGTGCGCAGCAGCGCGCCTGATGTCCGTTTCTGGTAGTCTGTTTCATCAACAATGTTACCTAATGAAATCAATGGATTTTTCTGACGAGCTAGGCGAGAGGAGACGCAATAGCCTGAGCTATTGCAACGACGAACAACAACGCCAAGCAGGAAAAGACACGATTTCATGTCTCCATTTTGGTGACACGGACTATTGAATTTAAGTTATCCAATAGAAAGAGAGTTCCTTATGAATATTAAAGTTGAATCCCAGAAAACTCCGGCACTAACCAAAGCCGACATGTCTGAAATGCTTTTCGATCGTGTCGGATTGAGCAAGCGCGAAGCCAAAGAAATGGTTGAAACGTTTTTTGAAGTCATCTCAGAAAAATTGACATCTGGTGAGGATGTCAAAATTTGCGGATTTGGTCATTTTCAGGTACGCGCCAAATCACCAAGACCCGGGCGCAACCCCAGAACCGGTGAAACAGTCCCCATTCAAGCACGCCGTGTGGTAACTTTCCATGCCAGTCAAAAATTGAAAGCGCAAATTACGCCTTGATGTAGTCAAATGCGTGTGGCTTTTATGATAAGTTCTTTGTGATGCCACGGCATGCAAGCACTCAAGGTCATTGCCAGGCAATTTCTGACAGATTTTCGGGTGTATCTGGAACCTGCAGCATGGCGCATGCTGGTGTTGGGTTTTTCGGCAGGATTGCCTTTGTTTCTGGTGCTGGGCACCTTGAGTTTTTGGCTTCGCGAGGCCGGGATTGACCGCACCACCATCGGCTATTTGAGCTGGGTGAGTTTGGCCTATGCTTTCAAATGGCTATGGGCACCCTTGGTGGATCGAATGCCCATCCCGCTGCTCACCCAAGCGCTGGGGCGCAGGCGTGGTTGGCTCTTGTTGTCGCAGCTCTGCATTGTGCTGGGGTTACTGGCCATGTCGTTCAACGACCCCCAAGTGGCACTGTCCCCCGTGGTGTGGGGCGCATTGGCAGTGGCTGTTGGCTCTGCCACGCAAGACATCGCGATCGATGCGTTTCGCATTGAATCTGCCAACCCGGATCGTCAAGCCGCATTGGCTGCAGCGTACCAAATTGGCTACCGACTGGCTATGATTTGGGCAGGGGCTGGTGTTTTGTGGATTGCAGCACGATCTGAATCTTCGGCTATTTCGGGCTATCAGCCCGGTGCCTGGCAGACTGCTTATCTGGTCATGGCCGCTAGCATGTCACTGGGTGTGATCACCGTGTTGATGTCACCAGAACCTCTGCGCCTCGCAGTCTTACCCGCCAAAAATGCAGCAGACTGGTTGCGTAGTGCCTTGGTAGAACCTTTTGCCGACTTTTTGAAGCGTTACCGTTGGCAAGCTGTGCTGATTTTGGGGCTTATTGCCACCTACCGCATCAGCGATGTGGTGATGGGCAGCATGGCCAACCCGTTTTACGTGGACATGGGCTACACCAAAGACGAAGTGGCCGCGGTCACCAAAATTTACGGTGTCATCATGACGCTGCTTGGAGCATTTGTAGGGGGGGCATTGACCATGCGCTTAGGGGTCAAGCGGGTGTTGATGCTAGGGGCAGTATTAAGCGCCGCCAGCAACCTTCTGTTTGCTGTGTTAAGCACCCGTGGCCACGACGTCCATGGCCTGATTTTTGTCATTTCTGCCGACAATCTGGCCGGCGGTATTGCGTCTGCTGCCTTTATTGCATATCTTTCGGGCTTGACCAACGTGAATTACTCAGCCACCCAATATGCACTGTTCAGTTCCATGATGCTGTTGTTACCCAAGTTTTTGGCCGGCTACTCAGGGCGCTATGTGGATCACTTTGGCTACCTCAATTTTTTTGTGGCCACTGCCTTGCTGGGAGTTCCCGTGTTACTGTTGGTCGCCCTGGTTTTAAGAGCTAAATCGCCCTCTGGCGCTTGATGGATAAGCATAAGTAGCTACTTATTCAATAGCATTACAGAAGCGCCCTTGATATGACTTGAGGGCACTAATTCATTTCAATCATGACATTAAACTTGAACATCGCGTATGAATTGGTGGGCCGTGCTGGACTTGAACCAGCGACCAAAGGTTTATGAGACCTCTGCTCTAACCAACTGAGCTAACGGCCCTTGACTAAGGATTAATAATAAGTTCCACATTGGGCTTGTCAGATTTGGGCGCACTGCGTCGTTACAAATCGCTTGGCCATTTGGGTGAAACGAACTACCAGTCACAATTGTAAAGGCCTATTTGTGACGACTTAAGGCATTGCTCACGAGTTTGGCTGTGATGTCAACAATGTGAATCATTCGGTCATAAGCCATGCGCGTTGGTCCCACCACGCCCAGTGTGCCTACAATTTGCCCGTCAATATCGTAGGTAGCACTGACAATGGATAAATCTTCATAGGGCATCACTTGACTTTCTCCACCAATAAAGATACGAACGCCCTCCGCCTGACCCGTCATGTCAAGTAAGCGAATGAGTTGCGCTTTTTGCTCAAAAAGTTCAAAAGCACGTCGCAAATTGCTCATATCGTTTGAAAAATCACTGACAGACAATAAATTTCTCTCACCCGAAATGATCACGTCATCTTGCGATTCGGAAATGGCATCAGAATTGGCGTTGACCGCTGCATTCATCAAACTGGCGATTTCAACCCTCAGTGTGTCCACCTCGCTTTTCAGGCGCTCATACGCCTGATCTATCGTCAAGCCAACATAATGGGTATTCAGGTAATTGGCAGCCTCTACCAGTTGTGTCTGTGTGTGATCAACCTTGGTAAAGACCACTCTGTTTTGCACGTCACCATCCGGAGAGACAATGATGACCAAAAACCGGCACTCAGACAAGCGCAAAAACTCAATGTGTCTGAACATTGACGTTCGACGTGGTGCCACGACAATACCAACGAACTGCGAAAGATTCGACAGCAAATGGGCAGCATTGGACATGACCTTTTGGGGTTGATCGGGAGCCAGGCTATGCGTGCCCAACTGGGCACGATGAACCGTGAGCATGGTATCTACAAACAGTCTGTAACCACGCGCAGTAGGGATACGACCGGCCGAAGTGTGGGGGCTGACAATCAACCCTAATTCTTCCAAATCTGACATCACATTGCGAATGGTTGCAGGCGACAATTCAACGCCAGAAGCACGAGACAGCGTGCGCGAGCCTACCGGCTGCCCATCTGCAATGTAGCGTTCAATCAGCGCTTTTAACAATAACTTGGCACGATCATCGAGCATGACTTCATTTTAGTGATGTAATTTGACCATGACATCCACATTTCACCGCATAGCATTGATTGGAAAGTACCACGGTGCGCACTTGGGTGCAACGGGGATACATTCACCAGATGCCTTACTGACTGTTGCGCATTTTTTGGTCAAACAGGGTTGTGATGTCGTGATAGAGCACGATTGGGCACACCGCATGGGTGTCTTTGACTTTCCTTGTCTAGCGTTGGATGCCATTGCTGTTTCGTGCGATTTGGCTGTGGTGGTCGGTGGTGATGGCACGATGCTCAGCATAGGTCGTCAATTGGCAGCTTTTGGTGTGCCCCTGATTGGCATCAATCAGGGGCGATTGGGGTTTATCACCGACATTCCTTACAGCGGCTTTTCAGACTGCCTGACTTCCATGTTGCATGGTGAATATATTGAAGATCAGCGCAATTTGATGGATGGTAGGGTCATGCGTGATGGGCAGTGTGTTTTCAGTGCAACGGCTATGAATGATGTTGTTGTTAACCGGGGTGCCACGGCAGGCATGGTTGAATTAAGGGTGGAAGTGGATGGTCATTTTGTCGCCAACCAGCGTGCTGATGGTTTGATTGTTGCGACAGCCACCGGTTCTACCGCGTACTCATTGTCTGCGGGTGGCCCTTTGCTGCATCCGTCCGTAGGTGGCTGGGTGCTGGCTCCGATTGCCCCTCACACCTTGTCAAACAGACCCATTGTGCTGGCCAACACATCTGTGATTACTTTGGAAATTGTCGCTGGCCGAGACGCAAGTGCCAGTTTTGATACACAGTCTCTGGCTTCACTGATGATCGGCGATCGTATTGATGTCCGCCAGTCTGTACACCATGTCAGATTTCTGCACCCCAAAGGCTGGTCGTACTTTGATACGTTGCGCGAGAAATTGCACTGGAACGAAAAGGTAGTTTTACTGTGAGTTTGAAACGTATTGTGTTGAGAGACTTTGTGATTGTGAGCGAGCTTGACCTTGAGCTTGCCGATCAATTCACCGTGCTGACCGGCGAAACGGGTGCTGGAAAATCCATTTTGATCGATGCCTTGCAACTGGTCACTGGGGGTCGCGCAGATGTTGGTGTCATTCGTGAGGGTGCCCACCGCACGGAAGTCAGTGCAGAGTTTGATCTGGGGCCAGCCACACGCCAGTGGTTGTTGGATGGGGGTTATCAGGCTGATGATTCCTTGTTGCTGCGCCGAACCGTGGACGTTCAAGGGAAAAGCCGAGCCTGGATCAACGGCAGCCCCGCCACTGCCAGCCAACTTCGCGCATTGGGTGAGCAATTGTTGGATATTCACGGGCAGCACGCCTGGCAAAGTTTGACACGGGTTGATGCCATGGGCATTTTGCTTGATGCCTACGCGCAAACGAACAGTGATGCCGTTTCGGCGTGCTGGCAGCAATGGCGAGATGCACAACGCCAATTGGAAAAAGCGCGCTTGTCGCAAGATTCCCTGTTGCGTGAGCGCGAGCGGTTAAATTGGCAAATTGGCGAGGTTGAAAAACTGGCACCTCTTGCAGGGGAGTGGCCTGAACTCAATGCAGAACACACCCGTTTGGCCAATGCCCAAGGCTTGCTGGATGCTGCACAGGGTACTCTGCACATTCTTGACGAATCTGACGACAATGCGGTCGCCTTGCTCAATCGCGCTTGTTCTTTGCTGCAACAACAAGAGCATATTGAGCCTGTGTTTCGGGCGCTGACCGAGGTATTGAACTCCAGTGTGGTGCAGATTCAAGACAGCTTGCACACCTTGCACGGTTACCTGCGCAAAACTGAACTTGACCCCGACCGTCTGACGGTCATTGATGATCGCCTCAGCCTGTGGGTGTCACTGGCACGCCGCTACAAACGTCATCCTGAAGATTTGCCTGAACTGTTGCAAAATTGGCATCAGGAGTTGATTGCTTTGGAAACGGCAACCGATATGCAAGCGTTGGAAGACGCACAAGAGCAGGCACTGCAAGCGTATCTGCATGAAGCCCGCGTATTAAGCCGTGCCAGGCTTGCAGCAGCCCCCAAACTCTCTGATGTCATTACCCAAACGATGCAGGATTTGGGCATGAAGGGTGGGAGATTTGATGTTGTTTTGCAAACTTCAGACAAACCCATGCGCACCGGTCTTGAAGAGGTGAACTTCCTGGTGGCAGGTCATGCAGGCAGCACGCCTCGACCGATTCACAAAGTCGCATCCGGCGGCGAACTCTCGCGCATTGCACTAGCGATTGCCGTCACCACCAGCCAGCTCGGTCAAGCGAAAACCCTTATTTTTGATGAAGTAGATGCAGGTGTGGGAGGTGCTGTGGCGCAAACCGTAGGCCGCCTCATGCAGCAGCTCGGTCGTGATCGTCAGGTTCTGGCAGTCACTCACCTGCCTCAAGTGGCAGCCTGTGCTGACCATCATTGGGTTGTCAGCAAACAACAAACAGGCTTTGGGATCATCAGTTCGGTGACTCCTGTCATGGGTGATACCCGTGTGACAGAACTGGCGCGTATGCTCGGCGGTGAACGAATCATGGACAGCACAGTCGCTCATGCACGTGATTTGCTGCAAGAACAGGATTGTCCTGGATTGCTCAGTTGACCGCTTATTATTTTCACTCAACCGTTATGAAAATTGATATTTGTGACTTCGACGGAGTGTATCCTTTGGGTGAGAGCGCTACGCACCCGATTGAGCTACTGGCAACCCCCCCAGACGCGCCGCCAGTAGCCCACTCGGACGCATTCAACTGAGGAATCCAGGATGATTGACATGTCAAACCCCACCACACAAATTCAACTCGTATTGATCACAGGAATGTCCGGTTCGGGCAAGTCGGTGACTCTCAATGCCATGGAAGATATAGGTTTTTATTGTGTTGACAATCTGCCACCAGGGTTGCTGACCCCCTTGATTGATTTGCAGAAACATAGCCAGGCCAGACGCCTGGCCATTGCGATTGACGTGCGCAGTGCGGATGCCCTGCCACAGGTGCCAGCGCAATTGATCCAGCTCCAGTCCCTTGGCATTCAAGTTGTTTCTTTGTTTCTGGACGCATCGACCGATACCCTGGTGCGCCGATTTTCAGAAACACGTCGCCGCCACCCCTTGTCCAAAACCGTACAAATCAACTCGATGCACCATCAGCAGCGGGCATTGACAGAGGCTATTGAACTTGAACGCGAGATGCTCAGCGAATTGCGCGCCAACGCCCATGTGATTGACACCAGCATTCTTCGCCCCACTCAATTGCAGAGCTACGTCAAGGCATTTTTCGAGGTACTCAGCACGCAATTGACATTGGTTTTTGAGTCTTTTGCTTTCAAACGCGGTATTCCCAATGATTCCGACTTCGTGTTTGATGTTCGTATGTTGCCTAACCCTCACTATGAGCCTGAACTGCGGGAGTTGACCGGATGTGATGCACCGGTCATCCATTTTCTGCAAGAGCATGCCGATGTGCAAAAAATGCTCCATCACATTGAGGGTTTTCTGGAAACTTGGCTGGATGCCATGTCGTTAAACCATCGCAGTTATGTCACGGTAGCCATTGGCTGCACGGGCGGCCAGCATCGCTCTGTTTATTTGGTGGAGCAATTAAGTAAACATTTTCAAAAGCGGTGGATGACCTTGAAACGACACCGTGAAATGGATACCAGACCTGGTGCAATCACTTCTTGAAATTCGATGAGGAGCTTGGATGACGACCGATACAGTTTCTCTTAAGGCACGTGCCTTGCGCTTGCTTGGATCGCGAGAATACTCACGTGCTGAGCTGCAAAATAAACTCGCCCGCTTTGAAGTCGAGCCAGGTCACCTGGCCGTTGTGCTTGACGACCTTCAGGCTAAAGGGTTGATGAGCGAACAGCGGGCGCTTGAGTCTGTGCTGCACAACCTGTCTGGAAAAATGGGCACAGCACGTATCCGTCAGGAACTGCAGCGCAAAGGTCTGTCATTTGATGCCGTGTCTGATGCACTAAAAACCTTGCAAAGCACCGAACTGGAGAGAGCACGCGTGGTGTGGGAAAAAAAATTCAAAAAACCTGCGGCAGATGCCAAAGAAACAGCCAAACAAGTGCGTTTTTTGGCTGCTCGTGGCTTCAGTGGTGATGCCATCCGGCGCGTTGTGGCTGGATTTGAGTCAGAGATTTGAAAAAAAAAGCCCCACCCAAGAAGAGGGTAGGGCTTTCGCAAATTTCCATCATCCAGGGTGACTATCTGAACCCATGGATGACCGACACTGTTTTGATCAGAATCTATGCAAGTCCGTCAAGGTTTGAGAACCCAGAATCCAATATTGGCCCCCAGCTTCTTGCTGGTAGCATCAAGATAACCCTTATCAGACAAGAACTTGGCCACGGCTTCAGTACCTTCTCTTTCTTTTGAAGGCGAGTAGAAATACCATTTGCTTTGTGAATTGTCCCAAGTCCATAAAGACGTTATGTTGTCAACAGGTTCTGTACCAGGAGGAGTAACACCAATGTCGGCATTGAATTTAGTTGGAAGTGGCTCGTCACCAACAGCGACCAGATTCCAGTTCTTTGCCAGGGCCAAGGAATTACCTTCTTTAAAGTCACTTGCAGTAATAATTTTGATGCCACTTGGCTGTTTCATATCAAACGCCTTTTTGGCATTCACCCAAAAACCTTCACCGGGGTTAATTTGGGTCAGAACACTCCAATTCCTGGCGGTGGCAAAAGTCAGCAAATCTTGCGGAGTTTTCGAAGGATCATAAAACCTCCAACCCGTTTTAACATCCCATGTCCATACAGATCCAACGACTTCAGCGTTACTCAAGTAATCTGCCACTTTCATAGCTTCGTTCTTACCGTTACCCCACATGCTCCATTTTTCTGGCACTGGGATATAGGGATAAAAGTTGGCTTGTACTTTTTTAGCGGCACTCATTGTGACTGTGCAGTTCGCAGGATCTGAACCTGTGCAATCTCCACTCCATGACTGGAAAAGATTGGCTGGAGTGGCGGTCAGCTTAACGACTGTGTTTTGTGTGAAGCTATTGGAACATGTCAATGTGGATGTCGGACCGCACTTAATGCCAACAAGTGCGCTGCTGTTCACCTCACCGTAGGTGGGCTTGTCGACTGTCAGAGTCACAGGAACGTCAGTATTACCGCCGCGTACCAAACGAAGCGAGTAGAGGTTGTCTGCTTGCTTGGGGTCTGGATTGCCGGTCAGCTTACCATCCCAGAAATGCACAAACCATGGGCTATTGACATTGCCATCCACAAGCGAGGATGAGAAGAAATACCCCCCTTGGGAATTGGGGAACATGGTGGCGTTAATGGCGTGATTTAACAGCTTGAAATCTACCAAACTCAACAGTTCATCTGCAGTAGGTATGCGCCAGTCTTTGTGACCATTAAATTCCATCTTGGCTTGACTAGTAGCCTCAGCAAAATTGAACGGATTAGGGGTGTCTTTGCAATCATTTGACCATACAGCACATTTCAGCCAAATCAAACCCGTGGGAACGTGCAACACAGATTTATCTGCATCTTGCAATTGGTAATCACTGTTAGGTCGTTCAAGCCTCAAAAGAGCTGCATTAGCAGCAGCAGTGGGGGAAGTGGGGTCGTTACGCACCAATCGAACCACACCCAAGATGGGTGTTTCTGTTAGTGTTGTCGGCTTTTTTAAACTGTAGGCAGTATCGCCAAACCAGAAATTGACACCCCAAGCGTACTCTTTATTTTCCAATGTAATAGCAGAACTTGACCAAGTCATCTTATCAAATGGTGCGGCAGGAAAAGCTACTGTGTTGGTTGCTGGTGTCTTACGTGATCTGTCCACAATAGTCAGCAATTCACGAATGGTGGGCAAACGCCAATCTTTATGACCTGCAAAATCTGTACCTTTCGTTGCTTCAGCATCAGTCCAAGAGAGAGGAATTGGATTTCCGTCACAGTTATTGGTCGCTTCGTTGTAGGGTTGTCCCCAGGCACACCGCATCCAGGTCAACCCCGTTGTTGGATCTGTCACCGTTTTATCGCCGTTGTCAGAATAAGTTTTGGCCGCCAGTGCGTAACTGGCGCCAAGCATCAAACATGCCAGCATAAGCCAGCGCAAAAATCGCGAAAATGTATTCATAAAAGTACCCTTCCATCGTTTTACTGCCCACAACCCATGGACAGCTTCTTAAAACATTCTAACCAAAAAGAACTCGCACTGTGCCCCCTTACTTGTGACAAGGTACGATTCAAAGTGATATGGATGTGGCAATATTCACCTGTCAAGCTGCGTGAACTTGCGTAAGTTTTTTGTATAACAAATCGGCCTCTAGCGCACGTCCAGCTTACATAGATAGCTATTTATTTCATAGTAAAATAGGCGAATAAATTTGCCTAACTCTGCTTCTTGTAGGTATCCATGTTGGCTACTTCGCATCACCTTGCATTGCACCCCTTGTAACAAAGATTTTTCACCATTCGGGGTGCTGCTTTGGATTTATGATGTTTATCGCCACATCAGTTGGCATCACGCCTTTGCTCCTTCTGCGCTTCACCCGACATAATCACCATGGCGACATGGGCATGAAGAGGTTGGGTCATCTTGTGTTCCCTTGATGTGGATGGTTCTCTTTTGTTAGGTTAAACCTAGATTCCTCAGTTGACCGCTTATTCTTTTCACTAAACCGTTATGAAAATTGATATTTGTTACTTCGATGGAGTTCACCCTTTGGGTGAGAGCGCTACGCACCCGATTGAGCTACTGGCGACTCGTCTGGGGGTGTTGTTCCTCCTTGCAGGCAGTAGCCTGCAGCGTCGTCACGCCTATCCAGACGCGCCGCCAGTAGCCCACTCGGGCGCGTTCAACTGAGGAATCTAGGTTAAAGGATTTATTTTGTCTGACATGTTTTCAATGCCGTTTGACGATGACGGCCCGGATCGCCAAGTGGCGCAGTTGCGCATTCCCCCGCATTCCATCGAGTCAGAATCCAGCGTATTAGGTGGATTGTTGCTGGACAACGCTGCCTGGGACAGGGTGAGTGATGTGCTGACTGAAAACGATTTTTATCGTTTTGAGCACCGGTTGATTTTTGCAGCCATGCACACGCTTATCAACGCCTTAAAGCCTGCGGATGTGATCACGGTCTTCGAGCAATTGCAGAGTTCTGGCAAAGCCGAAGAAGTGGGAGGGCTGGGCTACCTGAATGCATTGGCGCAGTATGTGCCCAGTGCAGGCAATATTCGTCGTTATGCCGAAATTGTTCGTGATCGCTCTATTTTGCGCAAACTCGTCAGCACCAGCGAAGAAATCTCGGCCAGTGCGTTTAACCCCAAAGGCCGACCCGTCGCTGCCATTTTGGACGAGGCTGAACAAAAAATATTCAACATTGGCGAAGAAGGTGCCCGTACCAAGCAAGGGTTTCAGACCATGGAAACACTGGTGGTGACCTTGCTGGATCGTGTTCAGGAAATGGCAGACCACCCCAACGACGTGACCGGCGTGCCTACAGGTTTTTATGACCTGGATCGCATGACTGCCGGTTTTCAAGCCGGCGATCTGATTATTTTGGCTGCACGACCGTCCATGGGAAAAACCGCGCTGGCCATCAACATTGCCGAGCACGTTGCCCTGCATGAAGGCTTGCCTGTTGCTGTGTTTTCAATGGAAATGGGGGCAGCCCAATTGGCCGTTCGCATTGTGGGGTCGATTGGGCGCATTGACCAAAGTCATTTGCGCACCGGAAAACTTACCGATGAAGAATGGCCACGCTTGACAGAGACCGTTGAAAAACTGCGCACCATTTCGCTGCATATTGATGAAAGCGCCGGTTTGACATCCAGCGAACTTCGGGCTAACGCGCGCCGACTGGCACGCCAGTGTGGACAGTTAGGCCTGATTGTGGTGGACTACTTGCAGTTGATGAGTGGATCAGACAACACCGACGGCGAAAACCGTGCAACCGAACTGGGCGAAATTTCGCGTGGCCTCAAAATGCTGGCCAAGGAGCTGAAATGTCCGGTGCTGGCGTTGTCTCAGTTGAACCGCAGTGTAGAAACCCGCCCGGACAAACGGCCTATGCCAAGTGACTTGCGAGAGTCTGGCGCTATTGAACAAGATGCCGACATCATCATGTTTATCTACCGCGATGAGTATTACACCAAGGAAGCCTGCAAAGAACCCGGCGTAGCCGAAGTCATCATTGCCAAACAGCGCAATGGACCCACGGGCGTGGTCAAACTGGCATTTTTGAATAAGATTACCAAGTTTGAATCTTTGGCCTCCAATGCCAGTGGAGATTATTGATAAAAAAGGCCTCTAGCCCTTACCAGTCAAGCGTTAGTAGCTATATATTTGAGAGCGTATTACAACACTTCACTGGCAAAGTCAGCCAGGCGTGAACGTTCGCCGCGTGCGAGGGTGATATGGCCGTTGTGTTGCCAACCCTTGAATTTGTCCACGGCATAAGTCAGTCCGGATGAACCTTCGGTCAAATAAGGGGTATCAATTTGAGTAAGATTGCCCATGCAAATGATTTTGCTGCCTGGCCCCGCACGGGTAATCAGGGTTTTCATTTGTTTGGGGGTCAGGTTTTGCGCTTCATCAATGATGACGTACTTGTTCAAAAAAGTACGACCCCGCATGAAATTCATGCTTTTGATTTTGATGCGGCTACGAATCAATTCGTGGGTGGCCGTGCGTCCCCATTCACCCGCGGTGGTGTCAGTTTTGCACAGCACTTCAAGGTTGTCATCCAATGCACCCATCCATGGGCCCATTTTTTCTACTTCAGTACCAGGCAAAAAGCCAATGTCTTCACCCATGCTGACAGTGGCACGCGTCATGATGATTTCAGCGTACCGGCGGTCATCAAGCACTTGAGTGAGTCCGGCTGCGAGCGCCATCAGGGTCTTGCCTGTGCCTGCTGTGCCCGCCAGTGTCACAAAATCAATATCGGGGTCCATCAACAGATTCATGGCAAAATTTTGCTCGCGGTTTCGGGTGGCAATGCCCCAGACCGCATTTTTCAGGTGGGTGTAATCCTTGAGTGTTTTGAGAACGGCGGTTTTGCCACGGATTTCAGTCACCCGTGTGTAAAGGCTGGGTTCGCCCAGCGCTTCAAAATAAACGAACTCATTGATCAAAAGCTGCGGCACGATAGGTGAAGTGATGCGGTAAAACGTGTGATTGGCCTGTTGCCAGCTTTCAACCGTGTTGCCGTGGGTACTCCAGAAATCAGAAGGCAAGGCCAGTGTGCCCGAATAAAGAACATCGCCATCTGCAAGCACTTTGTCATTTTGATAATCGTCTGACAACAAGCCCAAAGCACGCGCCTTGACCCGCATGTTGATGTCTTTGGAGACCAAAACGACTTCGCGCGGTGCATATTGTTTGCTCAGTGCATTCACCACACCCAAAATCTGGTTATCCGCCTTGCCTTGGGGTAAGCTCAAAGGCAAATCGTAGTCCAGCCGTTGGGTCTGAAAAAACAATTGACCGACTGCTTCATTGTGGCCGGTAGAGTTCAAGTGCAAGCCCGTACCAATGTCTGAACCGCGATGGTTGGCGAGTGCATCAAGTGAGCGGCTGGCTTGACGACCATTGCGTGCCACTTCGGTAATGCCTTTTTTGTGGGCATCCAGCTCTTCCAACACCATCATGGGCAGAAAAATATCGTGTTCTTCAAACCGGAACAGGCTGCTGGGATCGTGCAGCAACACGTTGGTATCAAGTACAAATAACTTGCGCGGGCCCACTACTGTGCGTTTGCTTTTTCGGGTGGGCGCGGTTGCCTGTGTACTGTGTGGCTCAGGAGAAGGGGTCTGCTGCGCAACTTCCGTCAAATGAGATGCCGCTGCCTCTGGTGCAGGCAAGGAGTTCGATGGGCGTTTGCGTCGTTTGGAAGTGTTTGTGGCATAGGCTTGTACGGGCAAAATAGTACCAGGTTGGGTTGGCGCAGGAGGCAGTGGCATAAAAAACTCCCAAACTTGAAGGGATATAAAAAAAAAGCCGCCCTGTCAAGGGGCGGCTGTGTCGCTACAGGTCAATGAATGGTGAAAAGCATGAGATAGAACATGATCTGCGCGAGCATTATGCGGGTTCAGGCACGTTTCGGAGGTCTTTGACGGCCTGCAGCACATCATCCACGTGACCTGGCACTTTAAAACCCCGCCACTCTTCTATAAGACAACCGTCAACGCCAATCAGAAAAGTGCTGCGCTCAATGCCTTTAACTTTTTTGCCATACATGATTTTGTTTTTGACAACACCAAACATGTGGCACATTTTTTCTTCAGTATCGGCAATCAAATCGAAAGGGAGCTCAAGATTGTGCTTGAATTCCTCGTGCGATCTCATGTTGTCACGTGACACGCCAAAAACTTGGGCGCCGGCTTGCACGAACTCTGGGTACTTGTCGCGAAAGTGCATGGCCTCCGTGGTACAACCCGGTGTGTTGTCTTTGGGGTAAAAATACAGAACAAGGGCTTGCCCGAGATGCGACGAATTAGTAATTCGCACACCATTGGTGGCGAAGGACTCGAACTCAGGGATGGGTTTATGAACAACAATCGCCATTTTGATAACTTCGGGTGACAGGATGCGCCGTTTTATGATGCCGCTGACACCATCCTCTTAGGATGTGGTCAGAAATAAGTTTCGCATTGAGCCGTCAGAGTTGGAATGCAATACCAGGTTCAAATCTGACGAGCTAATGTTGGAACTTATTTCTGACCACGTCTTTGAAAGAGACTGGTGTGCTAATGACTGCGAGAACGTGATTTTACCCTGATAAACTTGACATCGTCAAACCGAAGCCTTTTCTGGGCAGGGTAAATTTATTCTGATGCCAAGTTGTTGAATTTTTGATAAGTGATTCACAATAAATTTTCCACCTCATAATTTCAAAAAACATAGCACTTAATGCAATCCCAGAGGGCGTTAGAACCAAATTTTGTACAATTTTTGATGTAGAAAACTTTTCGTTAAGTGCTTGGAGTTATGGAATACCTTTTAGGATATGGTCAATAATAAGTTGTGTATGGGTGCGTTTCAAAGTGATGTGGCTTTGCTTGGGTGCGACATCCAAATCCCCCTCAGGATATGGTCAACAATAAGTTGTGCATTTGTCTCGTCAGATTTGGGCGCACTGCGTCGTTACAAATCGCTTATGTGGCTGGGCCACACCGCACGATTTGCGCCTGGGATTGCATCCCAACTCTGACGGCCAAATGCACAACTTATTGTTGACCATATCCTAACCCCCCTTTTTCAAAGGGGGGAATGAGAACGGTTAGCCTATTTGGGCAAAGC
>CAIYWD010000220.1 GCA_903929815.1 uncultured beta proteobacterium | reverse complement strand
CGTAACCCGACATAACAGCACGACGCATGTCGGGTTAGCCCGAAGGGCGTAACCCGACAGATACCTGATATTCCAGCGCATGAAGATGTCGGGTTACGCGCTACGCGCTAACCCGACCTACACTTTTTTCTAACCTATTGTTTTTATAGAACTAATGCTTAAGGTAGTGCATTGGGGGTGAGGGGGGATTTGGATGTCGCACCCAAGCAAAGCCACATCACTTTGAAACGCACCCGATGAGTATGAACGCCTATCCAAATTTTTAGCTTTAGGATATGCTTTCCCAAAACTACGCAAAACAAGAGCATATCGTGCAAAAACTTCAGGCAAAATAACGCCAAGGTGCATCACAACTCTAACGGCTAACGGCTAAATGCCAAATGCAAAACTTGTTGTTGACCATATCCCAAGTGCGTTTTGGTATCGTGTTCTTTTGCATTCTACGCAGAGGGTTTGCGCGTACCATTGCAGAACTCTTTAACCTTCCATGCATAATTTATTTTTGTGCCAGTCCAAAACGGCAGGTAACCATGACTGATTTGAATTTAAAAATTCTGGTTGTAGATGACAGCAACACGATTCGACGCAGTGCCGAGATTTTTCTCAAAGCTGGCAAACACAATGTCATGCTGGCAGAAGATGGTTTTGATGCCTTGGCCAAGGTCAGTGATTACTTGCCTGACCTGATTTTTTGTGACATTTTGATGCCCAGGCTAGATGGCTATCAAACCTGTGCCATCATCAAAAGAAACGCCAGGTTTGCTAGCGTGCCCATTGTGATGTTATCTTCCAAGGATGGCGTTTTTGATAAGGCGCGCGGTCGCATGGTTGGCGCGCAGGATTATTTAACCAAGCCATTTACCAAAGATCAACTGCTGCAAGCCGTGCAGCAATTCGGGGTACAGGCACATGGGAGTGCAGCATGACAATTCAAAAAGTTCTGGTGGTGGATGACTCAAAAACCGAGTTGTTTTTTTTGAGCGATATTCTGCACAAAAACGGTTTATCCGTCAGCACTGCTGAAAACGCCCAAGAGGCCTTGCGCCATCTGGCGCTTGATAGGCCGGATTTGATTTTGATGGATGTGGTCATGCCCGGACAAAACGGCTTTCAGTTGACTCGCTCTATCAACCGTGACCCCCAATACACTGATATTCCCATCATCTTTTGTACCAGCAAAACCCTGGAAACCGATCGGTTGTGGGGACTTCGACAAGGTGCTAAAGACTACATAACCAAACCCGTCAACGCCCAGGAGTTGATGGAAAAAATCCAGGCTTTGACTGCATCGCACACGTCATGAGAAACAAGGAAAGCCTCAGAGCGCTACAACTGCGCCTGGTGACTCGTTTGGAAGCTGCGCAACATGTCGGTGCGTCGGTCTCTTGGTTGGCTGTCAAAACAGGCAACTTCCATGCCTTGATTCCTTTGGCGCAAGCCGGTGAAATTTTTACAGCACAAAACATCACGCCGGTTCCTTATGCCGCCCATTGGTTTTTGGGTGTGGTCAATTCGCGCGGCGTTTTGTATGGGGTGGTTGATCTGGCGGCCTTTGTGCTTCCGAAGACAAAATATCGGCCTTCGGACGCCTCTCGCCTGGTGAGTTTTAACGCTGATTTTGAAATCAATTGCGCCTTGCGTGTTGATGCTCTGGCAGGTTTGCGCGGTCTTGATTCTTTCATCAAAACAGAAGCGCCAAAGGCCACAGCACCTGAGTATTTTGGCAAATGTTTGCAAGATGCAAACGGTACTGTCTGGCAAGAAATTGATTTGTACAAACTGTCTGTCTGTCCACACTTTCTCAACATTGGTGTTTGAGTGAGTGATGGGTTTCATGTGAGTTGATATTCGAGGTAATGACAATGGCTTTTCTTGATTACATCAAAAACATATTCGGCATAACGAGATACGGTGACTCCGTTGATTCACGTTTGAGCTTGTCAGCACCTGAGTCTTCCCTGATGTCTGTGCATGATTCGCTGAGGTCCATTCCTGCCGTAGATACCAGTGCCGGTAAAAGGCCGTTGCCACCACCTACGCCCTCTACGCCGTCGATCACACCAAAAAACCTGAATAATCACACAGGCGACCAAATCCGCATGCCTTTTCTGGGGGTGAAAACCGTCGCACAACATCAGTTCATTTTGTCGATTGTTTTAGGCTTGTCGTTGCTTTCATTGGCCATTGTGACGATATCAGGGTTGAATCGAACGGACACCCTCACGGGGCAGTTGGGGGCGATAAGTCAGGCCTTGATGCACTCGCAGCGCTTGGCAAAGTCAGTATCGCAAGCCGTGGTGGGCGACTTGCAAGCGTTTATCGAGGTCTCCCAAAGTGTGCAGGTGCTCGCCACGTCTGTTCGCGCCTTGGCATCCGGTGACCCCGAACTGAAATTGAAAGCACTCGCTGATCCCTACCGCACTCAACTTGAAAAATCTGTTGCCATGGTGACGCTTGCTGAAAAAAATGCAGCCACCATCATGTCACAACAAAAAATATTGACACAGATGGGGGCATCACTGCGCCTGATGGGGCAACAATCGTCTAGCTTGCTGGAGTCTGCGCAGAGGGTGGTCACGTTGAAATTGCAACACAATGCATCGTCAGCCGAAATGGCTGCAACAGGACAATTGCTCATGTTGACACAGCGCATTGGCAAGTTATCGAATGAGATTTTGACCTCACCAGACGCAAGCCCCGAATCTGTTGTGTTGCTGGGCAAAGACATTGACACTTTTGGCATCGTCGCCAAGGGGTTGCTCTATGGTCACGCTGATTTGCAACTGAATGCCTCTGCCTTGCCCCAAATACGCGATCAATTGGGGCAGTTGATTCGTCTGTTTGAAGAAACCCGGCAACAAGCCAACAACATTTTGGGCAATGTCAATAGCTTGGTGGCGGCTCGCGAAGCCCAGGCCTCCATTGTGGCTGACAGCGAAAAACTGCGTGTAGAACTTGAAGCCTTGCAAAACGCATTGTCTTCCCACACCGGCTTGGGCGCTGGTCTGTTGTTGGCACTCAGCGTTGCGTTGTCTGTACTCTGTGCTGCGGGTTTGTCTTATGCACAATTGCAAGAAAGCCGCAAGCGACACATCAACGCCGAAGCCCAGCGACAACAAGCCCTGCGCCAGGAGAAAGAGGCCAAACGTATCAATGATGCCAATCAGGCAGCCATTTTGCGTTTGATGAATGAATTGCAGACCGTTGCCGAAGGTGATCTGACACAAGAAGCCACCGTGACCGAAGACATCACGGGAGCCATCGCCGATTCTGTCAATTACACGGTTGAAGAACTGCGTGCATTGGTAGGCAACGTGCAAAAAACAGCCTCACGCGTGGCGCAAACCACGGGCGATGTAGATGCCACCTCCACAGAATTGTTGGCAGCATCCAGGGAACAATTGCACGAGATTCGTGAAACAGGTCGATCCATTGTGGATATGGCGGCGCGCATGACACAGGTGTCTGTCCAGGCGCAGGCCTCTGCCGATGTGGCCAAACAGTCGTTGCAGGCGGCTGAAGTGGGGTTGCAGGCCGTCCAAAATTCGATTGGAGGTATGAATGCGATTCGTGACCAAATTCAAGATACTGCCAAGCGCATCAAACGTTTGGGCGAATCTTCCCAGGAAATTGGCGAAATTACAGAACTGATTTCTGACATCACTGAACAAACCAACGTTCTCGCACTCAATGCGGCCATACAGGCGGCATCAGCCGGAGATGCCGGTCGCGGGTTTTCAGTGGTGGCCGAAGAAGTTCAGCGATTGGCCGAGCGATCGGCAGATGCTACCCGTCAAATTGCGGCTTTGGTCAAGACCATTCAGACGGATACTCAGGATGCCATTGGTGCTATGGAGCGATCTACGCAGGGTGTGGTCGCAGGTGCAAAATTGTCTGACAACGCAGGCACAGCCTTGACCGAGATTGACCAGGTCTCTCGTCATCTGGCTGATCTTATCGGACAAATTTCTGATTCCAGTTCTCGTGAAGCCAATTTTGCCAACGCCATGGCGGGCGATATTCAGCACATTTTTGCAGTCACTGAACAAACGGGCGAGGGAACTCGTTCCACAGCAGCCCAGGTTCGTGAGCTTTCAAAAATGGCAGAAGAATTACGCCAGTCTGTGGCTCGATTTCGCATTGTTTAATGCTGCGCACCGTATTGATGGGTTGATGTTATGCAGTCAAATATGGCCTTGATCGGCCAAAACCAAACCATGGAATCTGATTTAGGCCCTTTGGCGTGGGTTCTGGACGAGTTGCGCAAGTCGCTTGACAGCGCCATCAGTGCGTTGCGGCGATTTGTTCGCGATGCCCAGGCGGCGCGCGGTTCAGACATTGCTGCGCTGGACGCCAGTCAACTTCGCATTGCCAGACAGCAGTTGCACCAGGCGGTGGGTGCGCTTGAAATGGTGGGGCTTGAAATACCCGCCAAAATGTTGCGCGCCATGCAGTCTTTGGCACAAAAATTTGTACAACGCCCCGACATTTGCAGCGAAGAGGCTGCACTCAAACTTGAACGCGCCAGTTTTGCCCTGACGGATTATCTAGACGGTCTGCTCAAAGGGCGATCAATGTCGTCCGTTGCTTTGTTTGCGCAGTACCGTGATGTTCTTGTGCTGCTCGGTGAAGATCGCATACATCCCGCCGATCTTTGGGCACACGAGTGGCGATGGATTGATGTGCCACTGGCTGCCACCGTCAAGCCCTTGGCCTACGATGCCGGCGTCTGCTCGCGCATAGACAGCTTTGTTCTCAATATTGTCAAGGCAGGTCATGGGCCATCGGCGCGCATCATGTGTGACATCAGCCTGGGCTTTGCTGCTGCTCAGACCGACATGCATACGCGAGTTTTCTGGTGTCTGGCCTCTGCCTATTTTGAAATTGTGGCCAGTGGTCAGTGGGCATCAGACCTTTACGTCAAACGTGCTGCTTCCAATGTTTTATCGCAGTACAGAAGTTTGGCTCGTGGATCCGCCCATGTTTCAGATCGACTAGCGCATGACTTGCTGTTTTTTTGCGCCCAAACCGAGCCAGTGCAGTCGTCCATCGGTGCTTTACCCACCATTCGTGCAGCGTATGGTCTTTTGGGTGTGTTGGCACCTCACTACGATGAACCCTGCTTTGGACGCTATGACCCTACTTTACTGACACAAGCACGCAAGCGTATTGCCGCGCTCATCGAAACCTGGTCGGCCTTGGCCGGTGGTGATGTAGGACGCATGAAGACAGCATCTGATCAATTTACTTTGGTGACAGATTCCATCGTCAAATTGCATCCTGATAGTCGTGAGTTGGCAGCAGCACTGTCGCAATCCATGGCACTGGTGGCCCGCTCGGGGCAAGCTCCTTCACCTGAACTGGCGATGGAAGTGGCCACTGCTGTTTTGTACCTGGACGCTGCTTACGAAGACATGGACACCAACAACGATCGGTTGCTCGATCGTGGGCGCAGACTGGCCGAACGCCTTGAAGCCGTTTTGGCAGGCGCACAACCAGAACCCCTGGATAGCTGGATGGAAGAGCTTTACCGTCGCGTCAGTGATCGACAGGTGATGGGCAGTGTGGTGCAGGAACTCAGCAGCACACTCGCTGAGCTTGAAGCAAAACTGGACGCATTTTTCCGCAACCCCAAAGACAAAACTGGCCTGCATGATGTGCCAGGCCAACTGTCGCAAATGCGTGGCGTTTTTTCAGTGCTGGGGCTGGACCAGGCTGCATTGGCTGCACTGCGCATGCGCACTCGCGTAGAGCAGTGTCTGATGGATGACATCGATACCGAGGCAGCACGCACCAACACCTTTGAAAAATTGGGAAACAGTCTGGGTGCGTTGGGTTTTCTGATCGACATGCTGGGTTATCAGCGAGAGTTGGCTAAAAAACTGTTTGTGTATGACGAAGACCTGGGCGAATTTAAATCGCTGATGGGACGGCAAAAAGTATCTGTTGAAGCGGTGAGTGCGCCAGAACCCGTTGCGCCCATCGCAGACGTCGTACCCGTTACGAGCGCTGTGCCTGCAGAGCCAGTCAAAGAAGATGAACACGAGGAAGATGAAGAAGAATTGCGCAATATTTTTCTGGATGAAGCGCGTGATGTGGTTCAAAGCGGCTTGGCAACCCTGTCATTACTAACGGATCAACCTTCTGATTTTAATCAGCAAACCAGCCTTCGACGTGCCTTTCACACCCTGAAGGGCAGTGCCAGAATGGTGGGATTGAATGAGTTTGGTGAAGCTGCCTGGGCGTTCGAGCAATTGATGAATGCCTGGTTGCCGCAGCAAAAAAGAGTCAGTGATGACCTGCTCCACCTGGCAGGCCACGCCATGCAGGGTTTTGAATGCTGGGTGGCAGACATTGCCTTGCAACAAGACACTGCCTGGTCGGCGCAGCCATTTCGCCAGGCTGCTGACCTGTTGCGAATTGAGAACGTCTATACCGATTTGCACTTGCCAAAACCGCCCACGGCACAACCGCTAGGCAAACCTGCTGTCGCTGATCAACCCACCCCTGAACCCATTTCAGAGTTACCACAGTCACCTGCATTGGAGTCAGAACCCATTGAAGAGATCAGCACAGCCTTCCTCGCGCTCGATTTTGATATGTTGCCTGACTCGACTGTGTCAGTCGCCCCATCCGTTTTAGAGGCCCTGCCAGAGCCTGAAGTTGCCACCAAAACGATTGGATCATTGAGCGTCAATGCAGGACTGTTGGATGTCTATCTGGAGGAAGCTGATCAATGGTCGAATCGCTTGCTTGCAGAACTGACTGAATGGTCACAGGAACAAGATCAGCACTTGCAAGATTCCACGGTGGGCCTCGCGCATTCTTTGGCCGGAAGTTCAGCAACAGTAGGCTTTTTGTCATTGTCCGAGCTATCGCGTGCGCTGGAATATGCCCTGATGCACATTCAACGGCTGGATGCGGGGCCAACACATCATGCACCGCTGTTGATTCAAACTGCAGAATCGATTCACAGTTTGTTGCATCAGTTTGCTGCAGGTTTCATGAAAACTGCTCATCCAGATCAAATTCAGGCTCTTCGTGACCTGTTGAACACAGAGTTACCAGCATCGGCACACATGCAGACCGATCAAGATGATCAAGATGATCAAGATGATGGTGTTGTGCGCGATGAATCCATTGACCTGGATTTTGATTTTCCCACCTTTGAGCCTGAACCGTTGCCAGAACGTCAGCCTGACCTGGAATCTGAGCCTACGCATTCTCTTGTGGTGCATCCCCCTGAACCTGACCTGGTTTCTGAAGCCTTGCCACTCTCGCTGGATTTTCCGGCCCAAAACCAGGATGCCACACCACAACTTGCACCAGAACTGCCACCAGAGCCAGCACCACCCTGTGAAGCGTTACCTGAACCGTCACCACAACCCCTTGCCACGGTCGATACCACACCCGATACGGTTGTCTTGTCTCCTCCCTTGTTGCCGGCCCTCCAGGATGAGACTCTCAAAGATGTATTGGATGTTGATTTATTCCCCATTTTTGAAGAAGAAGCACTAGAACTATTACCTCAACTGAGTGCATCACTTCGGCAGTGGGTGCATCATCCCGATGATCATGCAGCACGCCAATCCATGTTGCGTGATTTGCACACACTCAAGGGCAGCGCACGCCTCGCAGGGGCCATGCGTTTAGGCGACATGGTTCATCAATTGGAATCGGCGGCTGAACACATCCAGATGGATGTCGCTCCAACGGTGGAAATGTTCCTTTTATTGACCCGTCTGGACGCCATTCAACATGTTTTTGATGCCCTGCGTGTGACACCTGCAGCCTTCCTGGCGTTGCCCGAAGCTCCATCTGTGTCTGATCTGCCAGAACAAGGGATACCTGCAGACGATGGCATCGTGTTTATGCCAGAGCCTCACAAGCCCGCGCTGACCCTATCTCCATCACGATATTTCACACAATCAACCACGCGTATCCGATCGCGTTTGCTGGATCGCATGGTCAATCAAACCGGTGAAGTTTTGATTTCACGCGCACGTCTGGAATCCCGCGTCAAGCAGTTGCGCACCACTTTGGGTGATTTGACCGGCAATCTTGACCGTCTGCGCACCCAATTGCGCGACCTTGAATTGCAATCTGAATCACAAATGCAGTCGCGTCAGGCGCAAGATGCTTCCCAAAATTTTGACCCCCTGGAGTTTGATCGCTTTACCCGTGTTCAAGAATTGACCCGCATGATGGCAGAGTCGGTGCATGACATCGCCAGCCTGCAACACAATTTACAACAATCGGTTGCAGGTGCTGAAGACGATTTGGCAGCGCAATTGCGACAAACACGTGATCTCCAACGTGATTTATTGCGTACCCGAATGGTTGAATTTGACAGCATCGTTGAACGCCTTCATGGTGTGGTACGCCAGGCTGCCAAAGACACCGGCAAATCCGTCACGCTGACGGTGGTCGGTGGTACTCAAGAAATTGACCGCAGCGTGCTCGATCGCATGGGTAGCACATTTGAGCATTTGCTGCGCAATGCGGTGTGCCACGGCATTGAAGATGAAGCCATTCGCGTCTCTGCCGGCAAACCCGCCCAAGGCAACATCACCATCACCCTGCTGCAACAGGGCAACGATGTGAACATCAGCTTTGCTGACGACGGTGCGGGACTTGATTTGAACCGGATTCGTGACAAAGCCATCGAGCGTGGTCTGATCACTGCTCAGAAGGTGTTGTCCCATGATCAGCTTGCCCAATTGATATTCAGTGCAGGACTGTCAACGGCCTCTACCGTCAGCGAATTGGCTGGACGTGGCATTGGCCTGGATGTGGTCCAAAGCCATGTGAATGCAGCCGGAGGTCGCATTGATTTAAGCACCCAGTCTGGTGTGGGAACTCGTTTCAACCTGGTGTTGCCTCTGACCACTGCGGTCACACAAGTGGTTATGTTGCGCGTTGGCGAAACCGTACTGGGCGTTCCGGCCAATTTGATGGAACTGGTGAAGCGCGTTTCATGGGCAGATCTGGATACGGCGTATGAATCAGGCTGGTTTGACTACAGTGGTCAAAAGATTGATTTTTTCTGGGCAGGAGCCTTGTTGCAAGTCTCTGCTGCCACGGTCGAACCACGTGGAAAGAGCGCATCGGTTGTCATTATCTGTAGCGCCAATCAGCGTGTTGCACTGCATGTCGATGAGGTTCTGGGCAACCGTGAAGCTGTCGTCAAAAACCTAGGCCCCCAATTGTCACGATTGCCAGGGCTGACAGGCATGTCTGTATTGAGTTCAGGTGCCGTGATTTTGATTTACAACCCACTGGCTCTGGTCACCATCTACGGTGTCAAGGCGCACGATTTCAGTCGCCAACATGTGCAGGCAGCCCACGCCACACCTGAAGTTGCCACCGTCAAATCTCAGCCCCACTATGCACCGCTGGTGCTGGTAGTGGACGATTCCATCACCGTTCGCCGTGTGACTCAGCGCCTACTCAAGCGCGAAGGTTTTCGGGTGGCATTGGCCAATGATGGCTTGCACGCACTGGAATTGTTGCAACAGGAAAAACCATCAGTGGTGTTGACCGACATTGAAATGCCGCGCATGGATGGTTTCGATTTGGTGCGCAATATACGCGCGGATGTCCGCTTGCGCGACCTCCCCATCATCATGATTACCTCGCGTATGGCGCAAAAACACCGTGATTACGCACATCAACTCCAGATCGATCATTACCTTGGCAAGCCCTACCCCGAAGACGAATTGATTGGTCTGGTTCACCAGTATTGCGCGGCAGGATTAACGCCCTAAATCAACGGTGATGCCTGCAACATCGCGGGTTCAGTTCAATTATTCATGCAAGTTATTGATTTTAATTTAAAAAATAAAAAATAGCTTTGCAAAAAAGATATTTCATTCTGTCATGCGCATTCAGTGCCACCGGGCTGGCGCTTCTAAAATCGCCCCATGAAATCTCATTTGAACGCTGACCTGCACTGCCACTCTGTCTTTTCCGACGGCACTTTGATGCCTGAAGAACTTGCCTTGCGGGCGAAAGCCAACGGGGTTCAACTGTGGGCACTGACTGACCATGACGAAGTGAGCGGTCAGTCGTGTGCATCTGCTGCTGCGTTGGCCATTGGGCTTGACTATTTGACTGGTGTTGAAATTTCGGTGACATTTTTAGGCCGGACAGTGCATATTGTTGGCCTGGGTTTTGAGGCTGACCACCCAGCGCTGTGCCAGGGTTTGCAACAAACACGCTGCGGACGTTCAAGGCGGGCACTTGAGATGTCGGATGATTTAAAGCGTGCCGGTATTGCCGGGGCCTATGAAGGCGCTTTGAAATATGCAGGCAACCTTGACTTGATTTCTCGCACGCATTTTGCCCGCTTCATGGTCGAAACAGGTGTATGCCAAGACACTTCTGAAGTTTTTCGCAAGTACCTAACACCTGATAAACCTGGTTTTGTGGAACATCGCTGGGCGACCATAAAAGACGCTGTCACCTGGATCAGGGAAGCGGGTGGTGTGGCCGTGATCGCACACCCTGCACGCTACAAATTCAGTGCCAATGAAGAATTTGCCCTGTTTTCAGAATTTATGGGACATGGCGGATTGGGTGTAGAAGTCATCACTGGCAGTCACTCCCATGCTGAAGCTGTCGTTTATGCTAACCTGGCGATGGAACTGGGTTTGGCGGCCTCTTGCGGCAGTGATTTTCACAGCCCTACCGAGAGCCGTCTTGACCTTGGCAGCTTGCCTGGCCTGCCAGAAAAATTGACCCCTGTCTGGACTTTGTTAAACGATCGCATTTTGAGATGATCCTGGATTCAAAGTGATGTGGAGATGGCAGTATTCACCTACCCATCTGCGCGAACCTGGATGAGTTTTTTGGTATAACAAATCAGCCTCTAGCGCCCGTCCTGCTTACATAGTTAGCTATTTTTTTAATAGTAAAAACAGGCGAATAAATTCGGCTAACATTTCTCCTTATGTATCCAAGTTGGCTGCTCCACATCACTTTGAATCACACTTGCAAAACTTATTATCGACAATATCGTAGCGGCCACCATGACTCTTCCATGCCCCTCTTGCCAATCGCCCATGACAATGAAAACGTTCACCAGCGTCACGGGAGGTACCGTCGACATTGACCTCTGTTTTGCTTGCCGTGGTCTTTGGTTTGACCCGCAGGAGAACATGAAACTGGCACCCGTAGCGGTGGTTGAATTGTTTGGTCTTTTGCACGAACACCGTCAAGACGAGGTTCATCCTCTGGCATCCAAACTGGCTTGTCCACGCTGCCATCGCAGTTTGGTTCAAGGTTTTGATGTGGTGCGCAGCGGCCGCTACATCACCTACCGCTGCCCGCAACGCCACGGCAGATTGAGCACGTTTTCGTCGTTCATGATAGAAAAAGGCTTCGTTCGACAGCTCACCAAGCTTGAGATTGACGACATGGCTCGGCGTGTGGCCGTCATTTACTGCTCTGGTTGTGGTGCGCCTGTTGATATTCGCAAAGACCATGCTTGCCCGCACTGCCGGTCGGCCTTGTCTTTACTTGACCCCCAGGCGGTTGAGCAGGCGCTCAAAGGTTATGCCAAAGCGGTGCAAGAGCCACAAGGCATCAAACCGCCCGAACTGGCCGATGCCCTGATGATGATGGAGCGCGATCGTTCAAAAGCCGAGCGCGAGGAACAGGCCAGGCGCGGTATCTTGTTTACATCATCATCCTCCTCACTGGAAGTGGATTTGTGGGCTACCGGTGTTGATTTGGTTTGGCGCATGTTGCGTTAACCTGGAGTTAACCTGGATTCCTCAGTTGAATCACACCCAGATGCCATCACGCTTTTGCAAAATGGTCAAAAGACGCATAAGTGTTGGGCAACAACACCCCCTCCTCATCTACCAGCCGCAAGCCTGGTGTGGCCTCTGTGCGGCCAATGCAGGTCACTGGGGTCTGACTGGTTTGTGCTGCGGCGACTACGGCATGGCGCTGTTGTGGAGATGCGGTGAAAAGCAGTTCGTAATCATCCCCCCCCGAAAGCGCCAAAGTGCGCCATTGTTCGCTGGACAATTGCAGGTCAAATGGGCCTCTAGCCCCCGTGGCATAAGCGTTGGCAGCTATTAAACCAGTAGCAATATCTGCATGAAGAGTGCAGCCAACCCCTGAGCATTTCAGCAAGTGATTGAGGTCTCCTACCAGCCCATCGCTGATGTCCATGGCGGCCGTCGCCACGCCGCGCAAGGCCATGCCTAGTGCAATGCGGGGCGTTGGCATTTCCAGTCGAAGACGGGCTTTTGCGAGCACTTCAGCAGGCACAGTGATCAGCCCCAACAGGGCATCCAGCGCCAGTCTTGCATCACCGAGTGTGCCGCTGACATACACATCATCTCCTGGCTTCGCGCCTGAACGCAGCAGCGCCTGCGAGCAGCCTGCCAGCAGGGGAATCTCGCCAAAAACCGTGATACAAATGTTCAATGGCCCACAAGTAGTGTCGCCGCCTATCAGATCGCAGTCAAAAGCATCTGCCAATGCCCATAGACCTTGTGAAAAAGCACACAACCAGACCTCATCGGCAACAGGCAGCGACAAAGCCAGAGTGAACGCCAGAGGTTTTGCCCCGCAGGCGGCCAGATCGCTTAAATTCACAGCCAAGGCTTTGTGCCCTAATGTGAAGGGATCAGCCTCTGCAAAAAAGTGCCGACCGGCCACCAGCATGTCGCTGGAGATGGCCAATTGTGTGCCATCTTTGGGTTGCAGTAAGGCGCAATCATCGCCCACGCCCAAAGCAGCGCGCCGTGCCGTGCGCGTAAAGTAACGCGCAATCACATCAAATTCACCCATGCGAAGTTACTTGGCAGTTTTGGGGACGTTGAGTGAAGGCAATTCGAGTGTGATGGAGGGGTTGCCTTGCAGACCAGAGGACAGGGCAGCAGAGCGTTTGGCCACCGAATGCAGCATTAGGTTGTCAGACACATGTTGACCGACGCGATAGGGTTTGGCAGGTTTACCGTCAATGGCAATCAGGGCGCTACCTAGTGTGCCTTGAGCAATCACGCCTAGCAATTGGTACTTGCCCGGACCACTAGCCGTAGGCGCAGCCGCAGTGGCGCTGACACCGAGCAATTGCGCGAGTTTGGCGGTGTCAATGTTTTGGGGCGAAGTCAACGCAATGGGTGTGTCAGACAGACCAGGAGAGGCTTGCCATTTCAGTACCCAAAAATTGGCACTGCCGGCAGCCAACGCAGCCAAAACAAAAGTAAACAGGCGCACAGGCCAGACAGAATGAACAAGAGTTTGCATATTGATTTTTGGGTGGGTTGTTTTTGAGGACAGGGGCAGCGACAAATTTCTACATTTGGCACGTCAAAACTGGATGAACTGTATCGTTACAAATCTTATAAACTTGAAAATCGTGTGTAACCGGTGACGTTATTGTTGACCCTATCCTAAGTGTTTCATGAATGATGCTGTTTCTCCATTTCAAAATGAGTATTGGCGCACAAATATGTCAGCGGTGTTGCGTTTGTATTTGGTCACAGATCAGGGCTGCCTGCGGGGTCGTCCATTGGCCGATGTGGTGTTGGCAGCGGTTCAAGGTGGCGTGACCTGTGTCCAATTGCGCGAAAAACATTTGTCAACACATGACTTTGTGGTACTGGCTTGTGCCATGAAAAGCCTCTTGATGCCCTTTTGTGTGCCCTTGGTCATCAATGACCGCATTGACGTAGCACTCGCGTGTGGTGCTCAGGGTGTTCATTTGGGTCAGTCGGACATGTCAGTAGATGATGCCAGACGATGGTTGCCTCCCCATGTTTTTGTGGGGTTGTCGGTGCAAACAAGACATGACGTGGAGCGATCTGCCCATCAGGCTGTAGATTATTTGGGTGTGAGTCCCATTTACCCCACACCTACCAAAACCGACACGTTGACTGCCTGGGGACTGGCAGGTTTAAGGCAAGTGCGGACCATGACACGTCTGCCACTTGTTGCCATTGGCGGCATTCACCCAGGCAATGCACAACAAGTGCTCGAAGCGGGTGCAGATGGTCTGGCTGTGGTCAGCGCCTTGTGCAGTGCCCATAATCCGTGCGCAGCCGCCCAATCTTTCACAACCATTCAGAACGTGCAGGAAAGCCTTGAGCGAAAAACCAAGTCCGTACAATGCCCCACCTTGCACCATGACCACCCTGCTGATTACTCTACCCCTCGGTCCACTGGATACCGCCACGCAGTTTGAATATATTCTCAGCACTGACGGCAATTCAGTGACTACACACGCCTGTGGACAGTTAAATTTATTACCCACACTGCCTGATAAACAAGCTGCTGTTATTGTTTTAGTGCCTGCCCAGGCCCTATCCTGGCATCTGGTGCATTTACCCAAAGGCAGTTTGCTTCGCAACTGGATGACTGATCGTGGGGCTAGCCGTTTGCGCGCTATTTTGGAAGGTTTGCTTGAAGAGCAACTTTTGGATGACCCCTCTGAACTGCATTTGGCCATTCAACCTCAACCCCACGCTGACCAACCCCTTTGGGTGGCTGCCTGTGATCGTGCATGGCTTAAAGCTGGTTTGCAAGCCTTGGCCTTGGCAGGTTATGAAGCCCATCGCATCATTCCAGAAAGTACGCCTGAAACTTCTGCGCATACCCTGTATGTGATGGGAGATGAAGATCAGGCTTTGCTGATGGGTGGGTCATCCGTTTTGTCTGCTGATCTCATTCATTTGGGCAGAAGTGTGTTGGTGTGCCCTTTGTCAGCCTCATCAATGGCCTGGCTCAACAGCCAGTCAGACCCCGCTGATGTACCCGAACTGGTGGCTGAACCTGCGGTTGCCACCCTTGCTGAGCATCTGTTCAATCGTCCCGTCACTTTGCAGCACAGGTCTGTTCGATTGCTCCAGGCAGCTCAAACCCAGTGGGACATGGCACAGTTTGATTTGCAAAATACCAGGCGCGATCGACGCTTTGCCTACCTGATGCAAGGGGCTACCAGTGTGTTACGTGCGCCTCGGTGGCGACCTGCACGGTGGGCGATGGTTTTTCTTGTGCTGTGCCATGTGATCGGTCTGAACGCTTTTGCCTGGCGTGAGCAAAATGCGCTGCAAACCAAACGCCTGGCAGTTCAAAATGTATTGACCGATACCTTTCCAAAAATACCTGTGGTGGTGGATGCGCCCGTGCAAATGGCGCGTGAAGTGGCCGCCCTGCAACGTTTGAGCGGTGCCGTCACGGAGTCTGATCTTGAAATTATTTTGGCATCATTTTCGGCTGTAGCCCCCGCTGGTATTGCATTGTCAGCTATTGATTATGTAGCTCCTGAACTGCGAATCAAATGTTCTGCCCCTTCTGCCCCTCAACAGTCTGCCATGATTTTTGCGCTCCATCAACAAAGGTTGGCGGCTCAATTTGATGGTGCGCAATGGGTCATTCAACCGGTGGTCAAACCATGAACTGGCTGTCATCTCTTCAATCGCGCTGGGCGAATGTGTCTGCGCGTGAACAGCGTTTTTTGTTGTTGGCGACTGCTCTGGCAGGTTTTACTGTTGTGTGGTTGACAGCGATTGCTCCGGCACTGAAAGTGCTGAAAACCGCTCCAGCACAACATCAGGCGCTTGATGCGCAATGGCAGTACATGCGCCAACTTCAAGCCCAAGTGAAGAATTTGCAAGTAAAACCTTCTTTAACGCTTGATGAGGCCCGACAAGCGGTCGCACTCAGTCTTCAACCCTTGGGCGCAGCAGCACAATTTGCGCACCAGGTCGATCGCTCCACAGTGACATTCAAAGGTATCGGGGGAGACGCGCTGGCGCGCTGGCTTTCAACGGTTCGGCAAAATGTCCACAGCACACCCGCCGAAGCCCATTTGACGCGCAATGTGCAAGGCACATGGGATGGTTCTGTGGTTCTGATTTTGGGTGGGCGTTCATGAAACATTCTGGCGTATCAGTCTCTGCCGTCACCCCTTGGCGATGGGCTGTGGCGGGAGTGTTGCTAGGCTTGATGCTGACCGTGATGGTGTATGCCCCCGCGAGCTGGCTGGCTTTTTGGGTGAAACAGGCCAGTGGGGGCCAGGTGCTGTTGCAAGAGACAAAAGGCACACTGTGGGCAGGTTCGGCGCGTTTGACGCTCACAGGGGGTGCAGGTAGCCTGGATGCTTCCACTCTGCCCAGCCGATTGACTTGGGATATATCGCCCACACTCGCGGGTGTGCGTGTCAGATGGCGTGCCAACTGTTGTATGCAGCAAGATGCCCTGATCAACCTGATGCCGCGCTGGGGGGGCTGGCAGATGGTGTTGTCTGATAGTCCATCGCAATGGCCTGCACAATGGTTAAGCGGTTTGGGCACACCCTGGAATACCCTTCAAGTTCAAGGCGACTTCAACCTGACAACACAGGGCATGACCCTCACCTGGTTATCCGGTCGCATGCAGGTGGCAGGTCAAGCGCAGTTGGATGCCCTCGACATGGCCTCGCACCTCTCCACATTGCGTCCCATGGGCAGCTATCGGCTCATTTTGACAGGCGGCAGTTCCCCTGCGCTGTCTCTTTCTACGATACGGGGCAGTCTGCAACTCTCAGGCAGTGGCCAGTGGGTAGGCGGCAAACTTCGATTTAACGGCGAAGCCAGTGCAGTCCCAGAACACCAGGCAGCACTGGACAATTTATTAAACATCATCGGGCGGCGTAACGGCGCACGCTCCATCATCAAAGTGGGTTAATCCGGCATGACCAAATTCCATCCCAAACACATTTTTATCACTATTATTTCAATAGCTATCTATGCACTGTTGACGGGCGTTATAGGCACTTTTCCTATCAATTTATCAGCCCGGACCATCACCAAACCAAAGCACCACAATGAGCCTGTCACGCTGAATTTTCAGGCAGCAGACATTGAAGCGGTGGCGCGTACCTTTGCCACCATCACCGGCATGAATGTGGTGGTGGACCCCCGTGTCAAAGGCACCATCACACTGGTCACTGAAAAAGCCGTGAGTCGCTCTGCTGCCATGGGGCAATTTGTATCTGCACTGCGCTTGCAGGGGTTCACACTCATAGAGTCTGCCGGCCTGTACAAAGTGGTGCCAGAGGCCGATGCCAAGCTACAGACCGATGGGGTGATCGTCAGTGGAGGTGAAGGTCGTGGATCGCCCGTTGGCAACCAGATTGCGACACAAATTTTCAGCCTCAATTTTGAATCTGCCAACAATCTGGTGCCTATCCTTCGCCCGTTGATCAGCCCCAACAACACCATCAATGCCAACCCTGGCAACAACACACTGGTGATTACTGACTACGCCGACAATCTTCGCCGTATTGGGCGCATCATTGCGGCGATGGATGTGGCCAACGCCACCGATGTGCTGGTGTTGCCACTCAAGCACGCCATTGCATCAGACTTGGCGCCTCTGGTGCTCAAGCTGATGGGATCGTCATCCGGCACGGCCCCAACAGGGCAGGCCGAAACGACGTTCAAAACCACGCTGATGGCAGAACCCCGCTCAAACGCACTGATTTTGAGAGCGTCCAACGCAGCCCAGTTGGCGCTCATCACCGGATTGGTGGACAAACTTGACCAACCCGATGCCAGCGGTAGCGGGGATATGGGCAACATCCATGTGGTTTATCTTAAAAACGCCGAAGCCAGCAAAATGGCCACCACTTTGCGGGCAGCTCTTGCGGGCACTGCTGCATCGACGGGCAGCTCGACCACAGGAAACACAGCCGCACCCGTGGTGACCACTGGCGGGCAAATTCAGGCCGATGTGGCCACCAATGCGCTCATCATCACCGCACCCGAGCCGCAATACCGCCAATTGCGCGCCGTCATAGATCAACTGGATACCCGGCGTGCCCAAGTGTTTGTAGAAAGTTTAATTGCTGAAGTGAGCATGGACAAAGCCGCCGAATTTGGCATTCAATGGCAAGGCCCGATCGGCGATGCTGACAGCGGTGTGATTGGTTTGTTGGGAAGCAACTTTGGAACAGTTGGCAAAAATATCATGAACTTGGCCATCGGTGCTGCAAGCGGAACAGTCACCCCTGCGCGTGGCCTGAATGTAGGCGCAGCGCAAAAGGTCAATGGGGTGTATGTACTGGGTTTTCTGGCACGTTTTCTGGAAGATTCTGGCAGTGGCAATGTGCTCTCGACCCCTAATTTGCTCACGCTCGATAACGAAGAAGCCAAAATCGTCATTGGTCAAAACGTTCCTTTTGTCACGGGACAATTTACCAGCACAGGCAGCACCACCAGCGGCACGGTGAACCCCTTTCAAACGATTGAACGCAAAGATGTGGGTTTGACGCTGAAGGTTAAACCACAAATCAGCGAAAACGGCACCGTCAAACTGGTGATCTACCAGGAAGTTTCGAGCGTTTTAGCCTCTACTGTGAACGCCAGCAATGGCCCAACCACCAACAAACGCACCATCGAATCAACCGTTTTGGTTGAAGACGGCAGCATTGTGGTGCTGGGTGGTTTGTTGCAAGACGAGTATTCAGGCAACGAAGAAAAAGTGCCCGGCTTGGCCGATGTTCCCTGGTTTGGCAACCTGTTCAAAAGCGAATCCCGAACACGCAAAAAAACCAATCTGATGGTATTTTTACGCCCTGTGGTTGTGCGCGATGCCCGCAGCAGCGAGCGCTTGTCGCTCGATCGCTACGACTTGATGCGATCCGGCCTACAAAACGCCCAGCCCGCCAAGAGCAGCGTGTTGCCCATCAACGATGCCCCCCTGTTGCCACCCGCACCGCCCGCCAAGGCAGCAGCACCTGCCTTGATGCCTGCTTCCCAAGCAACGCAGTAATCAGTTCTTCAGTTGATGCGTTACCCCTTGCCTTACGCTTTTGCGCGTACCCACCAATTGCTTTTGGAAGACGATGCCGGGCAATTGATGCTTTGTCTTCACGCTGACTGTTCACCGGCGGCGTTGAGCGAGGTTTTGCGCAAATACCCCATGAGCCAATTGCAAACGCTGGCCGCCCATGTCCTGATTCAACGTATCAGCGCCGCTTATGCGCAGGGAGAATCCAGTGCTGCTGCCGTGGTCAATGAGGTTGAAAGCGATGCCGACCTGTCTCGAATGATGCAAGACTTGCCGGCCATTGAAGACCTGCTTGAAACCGCAGACGATGCGCCCATCATCCGCATGTTGAATGCTTTACTGACCCAGGCCGCACGAGACGGTGCCAGCGACATTCATATTGAGCCTTACGAGCGACATTCCAGCGTGCGTTTTCGTGTCGATGGCACACTTCGCGAGGTGGTTCAACCCAATCGCGCACTTCATGCCGCGCTCATTTCACGCCTGAAAATCATGGCCGAGCTGGACATTGCCGAACGCCGTCTGCCGCAAGATGGCCGAATCTCGCTGCGCATTGGCACACGAGCAGTCGATGTGCGCGTGAGCACTCTGCCCAGCGCCCACGGTGAACGAGCCGTGCTGCGATTGTTGGACAAATCAGAAGGTCGCCTGAGTCTGGAGGCTTTGGGCATGCAGGGCGAAGTTTTGCGCCGCTTTGAAACTTTGGTCGCCCAGCCCCACGGCATTGTGCTGGTGACCGGCCCCACCGGTTCAGGCAAAACCACCACGCTCTATGCAGCGCTGGGCAGATTGGATGCCACGCGCAACAACATCATGACGGTCGAAGACCCCATTGAATACGAACTCGCCGGTGTAGGGCAGACCCAGGTCAATCCCAAAATAGAACTGGACTTTGCCAAAGCCCTTCGCGCCATTTTGCGTCAAGACCCCGACATCATCATGATTGGCGAAATCCGCGACTTTGAAACCGCACAAATCGCCATTCAGGCCTCGCTCACCGGCCATCTGGTTTTGGCCACCTTGCACACCAACGATGCTGCCAGCGCCGTGACCCGTTTGACCGACATGGGCGTAGAGCCATTTTTGCTCAGTTCAAGTTTGCTGGGCGTGCTGGCACAACGCTTGGTTCGAAAACTGTGTGTTCACTGCAAACAAGCCAATCACCCCGCAGGTTGCGAGCATTGCGGACACACAGGCTATGCCGGTCGCAGCGGTGTGTTCGAGTTGCTCGCCACAGACGATGCCATTCGCGCCCAAATTCACAACCGTGCATCTGAAGCCGACATTCGCACGGCCGCCCAAGCTGCTGGCATGGTACTGATGCGAGAAGACGGCGATCGCCTGGTGCAATTAGGAATAACCTCGCGCGAAGAGCTGGTGCGGGTGACGCGGGAATGAGCTTGGGTTACTCTTGTTTTGGTAGCGATCAACGCATGATGGGCGGGGGTTAGCGGCGTTTTTTTGCATTATTTTTTTGCGCAGTGCAGATTTCTATCTGTTGCATCAACCCAAGGGTAAACACTTAGAACAATGGCAGGTCATGCACAGTAAAGATTTGTATCGTTCCCACGCTCCTGCGTGGGAACGATACAAAGATAGCGATGTTCGTAGGTCGGTCTTCCTGAGTTGATTTCTTATATTTTATTGATAGCGCACTATGCAGGCTGGATAAGCGTTATAGCCGTTTTCATGCCCAAATAACGGTGGCCATTGCATTTCAGAAAACCAGCGACAAACACCCCGTACAATGCCAAGCCATGGCACACCTGCACGATTGCGGCTACAAATTCCTGTTCTCCCACGCCGACCTGGTACGTGAACTGTTGGAGGTATTTGCACCACCAGGCGTACACGAACTGCTCAACTACGCCACGCTGCGTCCAGAGCCGGGCAGCTTTGTTACCCCCGCCATGAAAAAACGAGAGGACGACATTGTCTGGTCGATTGAGCTGCAGGGGCAACGCATCTACCTTTACCTGCTGCTGGAGTTTCAGTCTTCCATCGACAAAGCCATGCCAGTGCGAATGATGCAATACGTGGCGGCACTCTATGACCATCTGGTGCGAGGCAAGGTCATTGACCTGGCCGATGGTTTGCCCCCTGTGCTGCCCATTGTGATTTACAACGGCGATGCGCGCTGGCGGCACAGCCCTGAAGTGTTTGACCTGATTCAACTGCACCCGCAGGTGCTGACGGCATTTCAACCCCGGCTCAAATTCTGGTTGTTGGACGAAGGACAGTTCAGCACCGAATACTTGAATGGGCTGCAAAGGGTGATGGCAGCCATCTTTCGCATGGAAAACACCCATGACACCGAAGAAGCCAAACAGGCCATCCGCTACCTGGGTCAGGCGGTGGCAAAATCACCCTTCAAGCAGACCATCGACCGTGCGGTGATGCATTGGATGCAGTTTCGCTTGAGCCACAAAATGCCTGGATTGGTGATACCAGCGATAGATGAAATACTCAAAGGATGTGACATGCTAGAAACAAACATGAACCAATGGCGAGACAAAGCCATCGCGGAGGGTGTCTTGCTTGGCAAACTTCAAGGCAAGCTCGAAGGCAAGCTCGAAGGCAAGCTCGAAGGTAAGCTCGAAGGCAAGCTCGAAGGTGAAACGACTCTGTTAGAGCTGCAACTTGTCAAGCGTTTCAGAGGCATCACGGAAAATACCCGGGCACGGCTCAAAACAGCCACTGCCGAGCAACTCGAAATGTGGGCGGAACGTATTCTGGATGCACGCACTTTGGCGGATGTTTTCAACGAACATTGAAAAATGTTATCGCCATACGTTGGTTCGGCAGGCAGCGCCTGGTATGTCAGTTTCAACGTTGGCAGCGGCAGCCATGTGCGCCTTGTGCGCTAGTGGTGAGTGAGTTATATAGTGTCTGATCGAAAACCCTATTTATTAAACAAAAACAAGATGTTACATCACTTTTCCCCAACGAAGATTTTTAAAAATCGCCATTTCTGCTAATTTTTTAGGCACATCCCGCCCTGAACATTTTTTTATCGTTATCTT
>CAIYWD010000219.1 GCA_903929815.1 uncultured beta proteobacterium | reverse complement strand
GTTTAGACCCCATCACAGCCATCCGTCGCGGATATGGGCATCCAAGCTGGGAACGCGGGCATCTTGCCCGCAGCGGGCGGGACGCCCGCGCTCCCAAGCAACACATCACGGAATGTGGTCAGGGGGTCTAAACGGTTACGACGCATCCACATCCTCGGATTTTGCAAAGATACCATCTTGGCAATGTTCAGCATGGATGTCTACTTTAATATCAGCTTGTTAATGTAGAAAGGTCATACGACAAACGATCGATCCAGTCTTCCACTTCATACTCACTCAAGGCCATAGCATAGATGGCAGCATGACGACCTTTGTCCCATTCAGTGCTTTTCATGAAATTAAAGCGCTGAATGGCAGCTTCGGCGACCAGGTTCATGGCAAGCAAACGCGTCACTGTTTCTGGCACTTTGGAATCATGAAGGATGGCGTAATCATGGTGCAGTCGAATCGACAGGCACAGTGTAGGTGACAGTTCCCATGATCGTGCCATGATTGCACCAACCAGCGCGTGATCTGTGTGGTGGCGCGCTTGTTCAATTTCCGTGAAAGTTTTTTCGGTTTCGTGGTTGCATTTAATCAACGTCTGGTCGTAATCGGGAAAACGTTGCATCAACAAGGGAATGCCTACGTCGCAAAACAGGCCAAATGTCTGTGCAATGTCCTCATCGACCACACCCAAGCCACGAGCCAGCCGCGACATGGCAAACGAACGTTTACTTGAAATGTCCCAAAAGTAGGTGAGTTTTTGCGCATCGCCGCGCATCAGATTGCGCAAAATTAAGCCAGTGACGATGCCATTCAAGCGTTTAAACCCAATCATTGAAATCGCTTGATCAACAGTTTCACAACGACGTGACAGACCATAAGCGGGTGAATTAACGGTGCGCAACACCGCCACCGTCAGCGTCACATCACTTGCCACCAAAGCGGCGATACGACGCAAATTAGGATCATCCGAAGCCATCTCTTTTTGCAATTGCACCAGTGTGACAGGGCGTGCAGGAATGCCGATGCTCTTGATAATTTCGTTGGTTTTTGAAGCCGATATTTCTTGCTCGGCATTGCTGACTGTATTGGCGCCATTCATGGTTATGTGCAATTTTTATGCAAGAAGCAAACCTGCGAAGGAATTGATGGCCTGAATGTCAGGTGGCAGAAGTGTGTAAGGCAATTGCTCACGATCCAAAATGAGCCGAAGCCCAGCATCAACCTCGCAGGCTTGTTCTTCATCCTGAAATCGTCCGGTACGAACATATTTTTTATCGCCGCGCTGCACCAAAACATTGACATTGTCATTTTGGCGATACCATTCCAGAATTTGGTCACGTGTCTTGACCACGTCACAAATATTATCGGCGTAGTTTTCGTTATAAAACAAAATCTGGGGGAGCGAACATTCTGTCACCAAAAAATGCACCTGACCATCAATCAGGTTGAGCATTTCGTATTGACGCTGGGCAATAAAATATTGGTTCTTCAGAACCTCAAAATTTTGTTGCCACACCAGCGATTTAGCGTAATCTGGAATGGTCTCGACCGTTTTGTTATGCAAACTTAAATACAAGACAATGGCAGAAGAGAAAAGAGATTTGTCGCTGCCCGGTCCGCCAATGATGTTGATCACTTTGGTGGGGTACAAGCGCATCTTGGTTTCGGGTAAGTGATTGATGACGTTGGTGTAACGAAGACTCATAAACTAATCCAATCCAAAAAAAGCGGATGCTCCCGGGTGCGTTTCAAAGTGATGTGGCTTTGCTTGGGTGCGACATCCAAATCCCCCCTAACCCCCCTTTTTCAAAGGGGGGAATGAGAACGGTTAGCCTATTTGGGCAAAGCGCTGTATTTTTCCCCCTTTTGAAAAAGGGGGTTAAGGGGGATTTGGTTTTTGTATTGCACCACATC
>CAIYWD010000218.1 GCA_903929815.1 uncultured beta proteobacterium | reverse complement strand
GTTTAGACCCCATCACAGCCATCCGTCGCGGATATGGGCATCCAAGCTGGGAACGCGGGCATCTTGCCCGCAGCGGGCGGGACGCCCGCGCTCCCAAGCAACACATCACGGAATGTGGTCAGGGGGTCTAAACGGTTACGTACGAACTGTGATATAAAAATGTTTTAATGATTATTTATTTTTATTCAATATCATATACTTGCATCAATAATTAAACTGAACCAGTGCACTCAGACGCAACCCCGTTCGCCAAAATGAACTTGCAGCTTCCCACAAAAGCAAATGTGACCGTTTACAAACTGCACTGAACAAGGCCAACACCTACTTGAAAGAACATGTCCATGCAAAGGCAATAGTCATATTGCAACAAGTCACTAAAAAACTGCAATCATTGGGTCTGAGCGATTGGGTCAGCATACAGTTTGAAGGGCGCGTATTTTCCATGCACGAAGACGCACAACTCAAGGCAGAGCACACGAAACTTGATGGTTGTTACGTCATCAAGACCAATCTGCCGGTGCGGCGTGCTGACAAGGAGATCGTTCATTCCTGCTACAAGGATTTGGCACAGGTTGAGTGGGCGTTTCGTACATCCAAGACAGTTTTAGAAATGCGTCCAGTGTATGTACGATGTGAATCACGCACGCGCGGACATGCCTTGGTTGTGATGTTGGCCTATCGTTTGATACAGGAATTGGCCAAACGCTGGAGCACACTCGACATCACAGTACAAGAAGGTATTTCACAATTGACGACTCTGTGTGTTCATCAACTCAGCGTGAACGATCAGAAGGTGACGAATTGTGTACCAATACCGAATGAGACAGTAGCCAAGCTGTTTGAACATGACAGTATCGGCCTCCCCAGGATTACGGAGCAGGAAGAAGCCAAAATCTCCACTAAAACAAAACTGACACCTAGAAAAAATTAAATTTAATCAAATTGTTAGATTGAAAGTGCTTGTCTGTCTGGGGGGAACATCTGTTCCAAGTAATGGAAAATTTTTTTCACGCAAAAAACGTGGCTGAAATTTGGACGGATTTTCGTGGAAAAACTGAAGTTCAGTGAAAAAAGTCAATAGAAATCAACATAAAAATGTTCATAAAATGGCCAATTGTCCAAAATTCACATATTGTCAATAAAATCATTTAATTAGGTGATATTTTAGAAAAAAGGCGGGGATATCTGTCATTGGAATAAAAGAAAAATTTGTAGGATTTGTAGCGCAAGACGACGGGCATGGAGCAAAGTTTACTTACTTAATTGCAGTTTTTCTACCAAAATTTGTCCAAATTTTAGCCACGTTCTATTGCCATTACGGGGATGTCTGGATTAACAACACTGTGGAAAAGTTTTGAACAACATGATAGTTATCCACAGATTATTAAAAAATATGAACTTATTCACTTCAACGTGACACCAAAAAAGCAGACCTATCCACTGTTGTTAAGTTAAGTTAAATTATTGATTTATAATATAAAAATATACTTATACACAGGTTTGAGTCATGCTTATCTACTATAACTATGTTATTTAAAATCAAATTAATATAAAAGATAGGAAGTCAAAATTCATCCATCATGACAGGAATATTTTTTTACCTATCGTGCCATGAGTCGTTAGTGATGTGTAATCAAGTAAGATCGATGTAGCTGCAAAAATTTCCAATCGTTTCATTCTTCAAAGCCTGGTGGCTCAATTTTTCGACATCAAAAGTACGCAATTACCTTGTATGACATTGGTGATCAAGACCATTGATCTTCAAAGTGTCATGGGTGAGCTTGACCAAAATTTTGGTTCTCAAGGCGTATCTCCAGGTTTTTTTGATAATGATGTTGTTGTTGTTGATTTTTTAAACGCAGAACTAGAGACTTCTGTGTCACAGCTTCAGGCTTTACTTCACACTTTGCAGTGCTGCCATTTGCGTCCAATAGCATTTCGATCTGCCTATACAGAGGTTGCTAAAATCATATCAGGTATGGGTTTATTGCCAACAGTCGCTGAACCTGTCCGACCTAAAATATCCCGTTCAACAGATGTGATTCCTGCACAACCTTTGGAAATTATCAAAGAGGTCGTTAGGGAAGTCATTCGTGAAGTCCCTCCACCAGATGCTCTTGTTATCGATAAACCTTTACGATCAGGTCAAAAAATTTATGCTCGTGGGACTGATTTGATCGTTTTATCTGTTGTTAATCCTGGCGCTGAAGCGGTGGCGGACGGTAGCATTCATGTTTATGCTCCTTTGCGTGGAAAAGCCATTGCAGGTGCGAGTGGTAACACAAAATCACGGATTTTTTCTCTATCGATGGACCCTGAGCTGGTTTCTATCGCTGGTATTTATCACACGACAGATCATCCACTTAAAGGTAATATCAAAGGGAAACCTGCACAGGTTTATTTGAGTCATGATGGTCTGGATAATCTGCTTTTTGAAGCAATGAATTTATAACCATAACCTTATTTTTTGAAAGAGTTTTTCATGGCAAGAATTATTGTCGTTACATCAGGTAAAGGTGGTGTTGGAAAAACAACCACAAGCGCCAATTTTTCAACAGCCCTCGCTTTACGTGGCTTTAAAACAGCAGTGATTGATTTTGATGTGGGTTTGAGAAACCTGGATCTCATCATGGGGTGTGAAAAACGAGTTGTTTATGACTTGATTAACGTGATTCAGTGTGAAGTCAACCTTAATCAGGCATTGATCAAAGACAAAATGTGTGACAATTTGTTTGTCCTTGCAGCATCGCAAACACGCGACAAAGATGCCTTAACGCAAGATGGTGTTGAAAAAGTATTACACGAACTCGCGGCCATGAACTTTGACTACATTGTGTGTGATTCGCCAGCAGGTATTGAAGTGGGTGCTTTAATGGCCATGCACTTTGCTGACGAAGCTTTGATTGTGACTAACCCCGAGGTTTCTTCTGTTCGTGATTCGGATCGTATCCTGGGTATTTTGGCCAGCAAAACCAAACGTGCCATCGAAGGTCAAAGGCCGATCAAGGAACATTTACTGATCACCCGTTATAACGTTGATCGTGTCAAGCAGGGTCAAATGCTGTCTATGCAAGACATTCAGGATATTTTGCGCATCAAATTGATTGGTGTGATTCCTGAGAGTGACGTGATCTTGCAGGCATCCAACAAGGGGCTGCCGGCTGTGCATATTACCGGCTCTGACGTATCTGAAGCTTACAAAGATGTGGTCGATCGTTTTTTAGGTGAATCCAAGCCTATGCGCTTTGTTGGTGCTTCTAAAAAGAACTTATTTCAATTGATTTTTGGAGGTAAATGAGTCATGTTTTTTTTTAAATTTTCAGTAAGTAAAGAAAAAAAGAGTGCATGTGATGCCAAGGAACGTTTGCAATTTATTCTGGTTCATGAACGTCAAGAGCGAAGCGCTGTAGAACTGGATTATTTACCTGACCTGCATCTTGAGTTAATTGCAGTTATTAGTAAATACATCAAAATTAACCCTGAAGACATTAAAGTTCAAAAAAAGTGGCAAGAAACTTACGAAGTTCTTGAAGTCCAAGTTGAGCTTCCAGATAAGCGTTTAAATTAACTTTTACCTACCGATTTATTTTTTTAAGTGAGTATAGTATTCACTCAGATTGATATAGGTGTCGGTGGAATGACTTGTGCCTCATGTGCAGGTCGTGCAGAGCGCGCATTCCAAAAAGTTCCGGGGGTGCAAAGCGCTTCGGTCAACCTGGCCACTGAATCTGCCCGTATTGTGGTTACACCCTCCAATGACATACAAGCGCGCCTCAAACGTGCTTTGCGAGAGGCAGGCTTTACGCCAACAACTGCCAGTGCCGCGGTCAATACACCTGATGCTTCAATATGGGCTGGCTTTGCGCCGGTAGCTATTGCTCTTTTTCTTTCTTTACCGTTGATGCTCCCTATGCTGGGCAGTTGGGTAGGTTTTCATTGGATGTTACCTGCCTGGTTGCAGTTTGTATTGGCAACGCCTGTGCAGTTTATTTTGGGAGCCAGGTTTTACCGTTCTGCCTGGCATTCAGTGAAATCACTGAGTGGCAACATGGATGTGCTGGTGTCCATCGGAACGACAGCGGGGTGGATTTTGTCGGTCTGGTTATGGTTAACGGCTGCATCTGACATTACAGTGCATTTGTACTTTGAAGGCTCTGCGGTTGTGATCACGTTGGTTCTTCTAGGAAAATGGCTGGAAGCGCACGTCAAACAGCAAACCACATCGGCCATACGCGCATTGCATCATTTGAGGCCAATGACAGCGCATTTGATCAGCCTAAAAGGGGAAGTCGATGTGCCTGTGGATGAACTGCTTGTGGGCGACACACTGGTAGTACGCCCGGGTGAGCGTTTTGCAATTGATGGTGTGGTACTGGAAGGTCAAACCCAGGTTGATGAATCCATGCTGACCGGTGAGCCATTGCCTGTGGCGAAAGAGATGGGTCATAAGGTGACAGGCGGAACGCTCAATGGTGATGGGCGGGTGTTGTTGCAGGTGAGCGCTATTGGGGAGCGCACTGTGCTGGCTAATATTATTCGTCTGGTTGGAGATGCGCAAGCAGCAAAAGCACCAGTGCAGCGTTTGGTGGACAAAGTCAGTGCCGTTTTTGTGCCTTTGGTGTTGCTTTTTGCAGTGATGACCGGTTTGGCTTGGTGGCTTTTTGGTCAGCCTATTGATGTGGCGCTTATCCGTGCAGTAACCGTGTTGGTGATTTCCTGCCCTTGTGCTTTGGGTCTGGCAACCCCGGTGGCTTTTATGGTGGGCACAGGGGTGGCAGCGCGCCATGGTATTTTGATCAAGGACGCACAGGCACTTGAACTGACACAAAAGGCTGATACCCTCATTTTTGATAAAACCGGCACATTAACACTAGGTCAGCCCAGTTTGGTTGATTTTCAGGTGGCCTTTGGTCAAAGTCTGTTGCCATTGTTACGCCTGGCCGCATCTTTGCAAAGTGGCAGTGAACATTCGCTGGCCCATGCTGTTTTAAGCGCAGCAAAAGCCATGACAGTATTGCCTGTTATGCCTGTGAGTCATCTTCAAGCTGTGCCGGGCAAGGGTTTGCGTGGCATGGTAGAGGGCTGCGAATATGTTTTAGGTAGCTTGAACTGGATGCAGGAATTGGGTGTGTCCCAAGATGAATTTACAGTGATGATTCAAGCGCACCAACAACAAGGTGCGACGTTGGCATTGTTGGGGCAATTCACACCACAAGGCATCCAGGCCTTGGCTTTGTTGGCTTTTGCAGATCAACCCAAACCCGAAGCAGTGCAGGCTATTGCCACATTGCGAGAGCGCGGCCTTCATATTTACATGTTTACAGGTGATAACCACCACGCCGCGCATGCGATGGCTGCGCGCGTGGGACTTCAACCTGATGAGGTGATGAGCGACATGCTCCCCGGCGACAAAGCGGCACAAGTGGCATCCCTGCAAGCTCAAGGCCACATAGTCATGATGGTGGGCGACGGCATCAACGACGCACCCGCATTAGCAACTGCCGATGTGGGTATTGCCATGGCCAACGCAGGCAGTGGCACTGATGTGGCCATGCATGCCAGCGGCATCACACTGATGCGTGGTGACTTGTCTTTGATCGCTGCAGCGCTTGATATTTCAAGTCGCACACTCTCAAAAATCAGGCAAAACTTATTTTGGGCATTTTTTTACAACGTGGCAGGAATCCCGTTGGCGGCCATGGGTTATTTGAATCCGGTGTTGGCTGGTGCTGCCATGGCGTTCAGTTCGGTTAGTGTGATGGGTAATGCTTTGCTGCTCAAATGGAGTACACCACGCGCTAAATATTATTTTAATAATAGGTTTCAAATAAAGTCCAATAAATGATATTAGACTTATTACTAAATATTCTACACCAAGCTATTGCGTATGGCATACACTGTTAATTCTGAATTATTGGACAATTTTAGTTTTTCAAGGACTCGGGAGCGATAGACACTCACGGTTTTAGGGCTGAGCATCAGTTCTTCGGCAATGTCCGAGAGGCGTTTGCCAGAGGCAATTTTGAGAAGTGTTTGGAGTTCCCGCTCAGACAAACTGGCATGCAGGCTGATATTTTCAGGCGTATTCAAGTGATCGACGAGCATTTGGGCCACTGCAGGGGTCACATACTTTCGTCCTTGTGCCACTGTTCGCACAGCGGTAATCAAATCAGCGGGGTCACCAGCCTTGTTTAAATAACCCTGGGCACCGGCTTTTAAACATCGAATCGCATATTGGTCCTCTGGAAACATGGAAACAACCAATACCTTGATGGGAGAATCAGTTTCACGCAGGCTGGTTAGTACCTCGATGCCGCCGCGACCGGGCATATTGATGTCAAGCACTAAAACTTCACATGCCACTGAGCGAATGGCATCTCGAACTTCAGAGTAACTACCTGCTTCGGCAGTGACCTGAATATCTACTGCTTCTTTGAGGGTGTCACGGATGCCGCGTCGAACCATGGCATGGTCATCACACAAAATGACGTGGATCATGTTTCGGTACCGTCCATATTAAGGTCTTGCTGCAACGGAATACTGAGCGTGATGGATGTCCCTTGTCCTAATTGGGAGCTGATGTCCAGCCATCCCCCCACAGCTTTGGCGCGTTCCTTCATACCCCGTAGTCCAAATGATTTTTGTTTTTCCATATCTTGTGCTGTCATACCCTGTCCATTGTCGTTAATCTCAAGTGTAAGAACATCCTCAGCGTCAGACATGTCAATTCTGACTTGTGTGCAGTTGGCGTGTTTACTGATGTTGGTCAAGGCTTCTTGAGCCGTTCTGTAGGCGACAAGTTGAACTGTTTTGGACAGTTGACCAAGTTCATGGGTCAGTGCAATAACCGTGACAATGCCGGTACGTTTTGAAAAGTTATTGGTAAGCCATTGAATGGCGGCAGCGAGGCCCTGGTCCAAAATGGCAGGGCGCAAATTCATCATGATGCGTTGACTGGCTTCAATTGCCTGTTGCAGCATATCGGTGGCGGCCTGAATGTGTTCTTGCGCATCAAGCTCTGCGTTATGGCGTTTTAGCCAAAATAAATCGAAGCGAATGGCTGCCAAAGCACCGCCAATGTCATCGTGAATTTCACGTGAAATGGCGGCACGTTCTTGCTCAATGGTGCTTTGCAAGTGTTCGGCAAAACTTGCCATACGTTGTTCTGATCGGGCAAGTTCCAGGTCTGATGCTTCTTTGGCTAGACGAATATGATGCAATTCAATGGCACGTTCAATAACGTGGTGCAGTTTACTGATGTCGTCTTTGGGTAAATAGTCGCTGATGCCAGTTTTGATGGCCGCCACAGCGGCAGCCTCACCAATAGCCCCCGACAAAAGAATAAAGGGTACCCTGATTTGTTTCCTTTGTATCAGCATCCATGCATCCAGTGCAGTAAAGCCAGACAGCCTGTAGTCAGCCACAATGGCATCAAAATGTGCGCCTGTGATGGCTTGTTCAAAGTCGTGCAAGGTTTCAACGCGGGCAATGCTAAAGTGTCGGCCAGACTTGCGCAACGAACGCATGACCAGCGCATGATCAAGTGGAGAATCCTCAAGATGCAGCAAGCACCAGGAATCCAGGGGGTTGTATTCAATTGACATCATGCTGCATTGTCTTTAACTTATGGATGGGCGGGTGCGATTCAACCTAGATGCCTCAGTTGAACGCGCCAGAGTGGGCTGCTGGCGGCGCGTCTAGGTTCAAAGTGATATGGAGCAGCCAATATGGATACATACAAAGAGAAGAGTTATGCGAATTTATTCGCATATTTTACTATCAAAAAAATAGCTATCTATTCAAGCAGGACGGGCGTTATAGGCCGATTTGTTATACAAAAAAACTCACTCAAGTTCGCGCAGTTTGACAGGTGAATATTGCCACGTTCACATCACTTTACATCACACCCTGGATGGGTTGACCATATCCTGATGTTGTTTGGCGCTATGATTGTCTTTTATACATGGTCTATCTTTTTATTTTTTCTTGAGGAGTTGTGATTGACTGTAGCGTTAGATGACGTTTTGTTATCTCCCCCGACCGTTGAATTGCCAGTGATGCTGGTGGCCGAAGTGCAAGACTCCTTGTTGGTGGTGGTGCATGATTTGAATCGGCTTGATGGGTTATTGGCGCACGCCATGGAAAACCTGATGGAGCGCTTTACCAGTGTCAGTGCTGATTTGGCAAGTCCTGCGCTAGAAGCTTTCAAGGAGCTTGAGGGGGTACGTTGGGCGCTTCGCAGTGCAGTGACAGAATTGCAGTTTCAGGATATGGCATCTCAGTTGATTGTGCATACGTCGAAAATTCTTCAAGGTTGTGCTTATCGTCTGGCCGCAGAGGCTATGGGGGCAGAAGATGGCGAAGCTGTTCCCTTTGTTGAAGATGTTCCAGAGCGTCCCAATCCGGTCACTCAAGATGAAATGCAGGCAGGTTCCATTGAACTTTTTTGAGTTGAAAAAGATGGATGCAAATGATGCCTTGATGTTTAGGATATGGTCAATAATAAGTTGTGCATTTGGCTCGTCAGATTTGGGCGCACTGCGTCGTTACAAATCGCTTATGTGGCTGGGCCACACCGCACGATTTGTGCCTGGCAGTGCATCTTTAACTCTGACGGCCAAATGCACAACTTATTGTTGACCATATCCTTAAGTCATAAGTCAAATGAGCGACGCTGAAAATCTGCTTTGGTTTATCCTTAAAAATAGTTTTGTTTACTAGTCGGAGTTATTCATGTCTCTCATACTCGCTGTTGATGATTCGCCATCTATGCGAAAAATGGTGTCGTTCACTCTTGCAGGTGCCGGGCATCAGGTGGTAGAAGCGGTTGACGGTGTAGATGCCTACGAAAAAGCACAAGCACAGATGTTTGATCTGGTTTTAACCGATCAAAATATGCCACGTCTTGACGGTTTGGGTTTGACCCGAAAATTGCGTGAGCATCCTCAGTTCAAATCCATACCCATTTTGATGCTGACCACCGAGTCAAGTGATTTGATGAAGCAGGCAGGTCGTGCTGCTGGTGCCACGGGCTGGCTGGTCAAGCCATTTGACCCCGTGCGATTGATTGAAGTGATCAAGAAAGTTGTCAAATAGTTGATTAGGCTGAGATAAAAATTCAGGAGATAGTTATGGCAGAGGTACATCAAGAAGCAGGTGGGTCAGGTGCAGATTTTGATCTGAGTCAGTTTTATCAAATCTTTTTTGAGGAAGCTGGTGAAAATCTTGATCTGATGGAGCAAATGCTGCTCAACCTGAATCTCGAAACCGCCGATGACGAAGAACTCAATGGTGTTTTTCGTTGTGCCCATTCTGTCAAGGGTGGCGCTGCAACCTTTGGTTTTTCGGATGTCGCTGAGTTAACGCATCAAATGGAGTCTTTACTTGACCGTTTGCGTCGACATGAATTGAGACCCAATTCAGTCATGGTTGATGTGCTGCTGGAATCGGCAGATGCTTCGCGCAGTCTGTTGGCGCGCCATCAATCAGGCGCTGAAGGGGCTGCGCCACCCACTACTGACTTGGTTAAACGCATTCGTGCCTTGGCTTTGGGTGAAGTTGCTACTGTGACGAAAGTCGCGATCCCTGTTTATGTCCCTGCACCGGTTCCGACAGCATTTGTAGCACCACCCCCACCATCACAGACTCCACCACCCGCACCAGACAAGAAATTAAAAAATACCCTGCGGTCGCTTGAGGTCATCATCAGTAAATTAACACAGGCTGATTTGGCAGATGCCATTGTGGAATTGTTCCATGATATTCCCGGTTTAGGCCAAATTGAAGCTTTGCCAGCGGATCAAACAGATCGCCGTATTTTTCTAGTAGAAACTACTTCATCTAATGAAGATTTGCTTGATCTTTTTGCATTTCATGTGTCGCGTGATCAGGTTGTCTTCAACGAGATTTCGGTGCCACCTTTTAGCCCTGCCATCACAGGTGTGTCTGAACAGCAAGAAGGAGTGAAGTCTGCACAGGCTGATGTTTCACGCGCAGAGGCCGCGCAAGGGTTTGGCTTTTTTGAGGGTGCGCCAGGTGCGCCAGGTACATCAAATGCACTTGTCACCGCTACTCATGTCGCCTCTGGTGTGAATATCGAAGATATGACACCCGCCAAATCGTCTGCAACAGCATCTAGATCAGTGGCATCGACGCAGCCAGAAGCTGCCACCATTCGTGTTGCCATCAGCAAGGTTGATCAGTTGATTAACTTAGTGGGCGAGTTGGTCATTACCCAGGCTATGCTGGCACAAAACAGTCGTGCGCTTGATCCTGCGCTGTACCAGCAGTTACTGACCGGACTGACTGACCTGGATCGCAATACTCGTGATTTACAAGAATCCGTGATGTCCATTCGCATGATTCCCATGTCAATTGTGTTCAGTCGATTTCCTCGCATGTTGCGTGATCTTGCTAGCAAGCTGGGTAAAAAAGTTGAATTTGTCACCCAGGGTGAGGCCACAGAGCTTGACAAGGGGTTGGTTGAAAAAATTATCGATCCCCTAACGCACCTGGTGCGCAACAGTTGTGACCATGGCATCGAAATGCCCGTTGACCGAATTCGTGCCAAGAAGCCAGAGACCGGCACCATCACACTGTCGGCAGCCCACCAGGGTGGTTCGATTGTGATTGAGGTTCGTGACGATGGCCGTGGCATGTCCCGTGAAAAGATTTTGGCCAAGGCACTTGATCGGGGGATGGATGTGTCAGACCAGATGTCAGATGCAGAGGTGTGGCAGCTTATTTTTGCGCCAGGTTTTTCAACAGCCGATGTGGTCACTGATGTGTCTGGGCGTGGCGTTGGCATGGATGTTGTTAAGCGCAATATCACATCCCTGAATGGCACGGTTGACATTGAATCATCCGAAGGCTACGGCATGAGGGTATCGGTGCGCTTGCCTTTGACGCTGGCTATTATGGACGGCATGTCGGTCGGCGTTGGTGATGAGGTCTATATTCTGCCTCTGTCTTCGGTTGTTGAGTCATTCCAGGTGCAGTCGGGCGCGGTCAGTACCGTGGGTCAAGGTGCTCAGTTGGTCAAGGTGCGCGATGAATATATGCCCGTGATTGAGCTAGAGAAAGTGTTTCAGGTGCCCCGTTTTGAAATGGACAAATCAAGTGACATCATGGTCGTCATCGAAGCCGAGGGCAGCCGAGTGGTGTTGCTGGTTGATGAATTGCTAGGGCAGCAGCAGGTGGTGGTCAAAAATCTTGAAACCAACTACCGCAAGGTCCCTAATGTTTCGGGGGCAACCATTTTGGGTGATGGCAAGGTGGCATTGATCCTTGATACAGCGGCGTTGGTAAGACGCTCGCGGCACTAGTTGTTGTAATTGGAGAATCAAGATGTGTGCAATGGAAAAACTCAATAATATGACGGCGACTGGGGCACGGGAGTACCTGACTTTTCGGCTTGATCGTGAAGAGTACGGTATTGATATCCTGAAAGTGCAGGAAATTCGGGGCTATGAGTCACCTACGCGCATTGCCAATGCGCCGCATTTCATCAAAGGTGTCGTCAATTTGCGTGGCACGATTGTCCCTATTGTGGATATGCGACTGCGTTTCAATTGCGAGCAGGCACAATACGACACCTTTACGGTGGTCATTGTTTTGAATTTGCGTCAACGTATCGTGGGTATTGTGGTTGATTCCGTCAGTGACGTGATGGAGTTAGCCCCTGAGAACATGCGTCCGGCCCCGGATGTGGACAGCGTGATTGGCAGTGAATCTGTTATTGGACTGGGTTCGTTGGGTGATCGGATGCTGATTTTGCTCGACATTGAAAAACTGATGTCTGCTGAGGATATGGGTTTGACTGTAGATTTGGCCTGATGCTTGTTTCACAGGGCGTTCACCCGTTGCAGGAATCCTTTAGCCCTGACATGCAAGGGCGTGAGTTTCCATGGTGCGATGCAGACTTTAACAAGGTGCAGACGTTGATCTACCAACGCGCAGGCATTAGCTTGCACGATGGTAAGCATGCCATGGTCTATAGTCGCTTGTCGCGCCGACTGCGCGACACAGGTTATAAAAGTTTCAAAGAATATTTGAACTGGCTTGAAAATCAGGATGGACCTGAGTGGCAAGAGTTCATCAACGCATTGACGACCAATCTGACATCTTTTTTTCGTGAACAGCACCACTTTCAAATTTTGGCAGATCACTTGAAATCACGATCTTCGCAAGCGACATGCAAAATCTGGTGCTGTGCATCTTCCACGGGTGAAGAGCCGTATTCCATTTTGATGACTGCTGTGGAGGTCTTGGGTCAAAACGCCAGGTTAAGTTTGACTGCCAGTGACATTGACTCTAAAGTGCTCGCCACAGCAGCCCAGGGTGTGTATCGGGTAGATGGTTTGAAGAATCTCTCTGAGAATCAATTGCAGCGTTTCTTTCTGCGTGGCAAGGATTCCAATCACGGCATGGTGCGTGTCAAACCTGAATTGCAGCGAATGGTTCAATTTGTCATCGTCAATTTGGTGCGCGACGATTGGCCATTTCATGATCCCTTTGATGTCGTTTTTTGTCGTAATGTGATGATTTATTTTGATGCTACAACACAACGCCGCGTTCTTGAGCGCATCCACCGTGTCATGGTGCCTGGGGGATTGCTCTTTGTAGGACATGCTGAAAACTTTAGCGAAGCGCGTGACATTTTCATCTCAAAAGGCAAGACTGTTTATGAGCGTCAGTCATGAATCGACAAACCTCTACACCCTTTGAACAAGTACTTCGTTCGCTATGAACATGATGCAAACTTCAACCTTTGGTGTCGTGCCTGGTGCCAATGTTCAGACAGGACGTGTCTTGGTTGGTGGGCGTGTTTCGCGCGTAGAGTACCTCAAGACGTTGCCGCATGACCCTGGTGTGGCCTCATTTTTTTACAATGATCACCACTTTCAATACGATGCCGTCAAGGTTTTGCCAGGTGAATACTATGTTGCCAACGACAACATGATGATCATGACAGTGCTTGGTTCCTGCATTGCAGCGTGCATTTGGGATGCAAGGGCATGTGCTGGCGGCATGAATCACTTTATGCTGCCCGATGGTGAAAGTTCCGATGGCATGGGGCGTTACGGCTCTTACGCCATGGAATTGCTGATCAACCAAATGATCAAACTTGGTTCCCGCCGCGAAACCATGCAAGCCAAGGTATTTGGCGGTGCGCAGGTGATGGCTGGTTTTACCACCATGAATGTGGGCGAGCGCAATACCCAATTTGTGCTGGATTATCTGGCAACAGAGCACATTGCCGTGGTGTCGAAAGATGTTTTGGACATTCATCCGCGCAAGGTGTGTTACTTTCCGGTCACTGGCAAAGCGCTGGTCAAGCGTCTCGCTCATGCACATCCAGAAATTCTGGTCGTGCAAGAACGCAAAGGCAACGCTGCAAGTGTTGCCAAGTCCACATCGGGTGGTTCCATCGATTTGTTTTGAGGGTACTGAATTGAACCTGGATTCCTCGGTTGACCGCTCATTATCTTCACTAAACCGTTATGAAAATTGATATTTGTTACTTTGATGGAGTGTACCCTTTGGGTGAGAGCGCTACGCACCCGATTGATCTGTTGGCGACGCGTCCGGGGGTATTGCTCCTCTTGGCAGGCAGTGGCCTACTCGGGCGCGTTCAACAGAGGAATCCAGGTTGAAAAAAACACGCGTGGTAGTGGTCGATGATTCGGCTTTGGTGCGCCGTTTGTTGGCGGAAATCATCAATCGACAAAGCGATATGGAGTGTATTGGGGCAGCCAACGACCCTTTGATTGCCCGCGAGATGATTCGTGAATTGAATCCTGATGTTATTACGCTTGATATTGAAATGCCACGCATGGACGGCATTGATTTTTTGGGGCGTTTGATGCGGCTGCGCCCCATGCCCGTGGTGATGATTTCCACCCTGACCGAGCGAGGTGCCGAAGTGACACTGAGAGCCTTGGAACTCGGTGCGATTGATTTTGTTGCAAAACCCAGAATTGGTGTGGTCGATGGCTTGAACGAATTGTCTTGCGAAATTGTAGAAAAAGTGCGAATTGCTGCTGCTGCAAAAATTAAAAGAACCGTGTTGTCAACAGATACATCAGGGAAATCCTCGACAGATGCACGCCCAGTGTCTACTTTTTCGCTTTCGGGGCGCGTTTTTACAGAAAAGATCATTGCCATCGGTGCATCGACTGGCGGCACAGAGGCCATCAAGGAAGTTCTGGTTCAGTTGCCCGCCAATTCCCCCGGCATTGTGATTACCCAACACATGCCGCCAGGCTTTACCACCAGTTTTGCTGCCCGTCTGAATAATTTATGCCAAATTGCTGTGCAAGAAGCTGTGCAAGGTGAGCGTATTTTGCCCGGTCATGCCTATATTGCGCCTGGTGGCAAACAGTTTCGTATCGATCGCAGTGGTGCTAACTATGTGGCTGTGGTGGAAGATGGCGAATTGGTGAACCGGCACCGGCCTTCGGTCGAAGTTCTTTTTCGATCGGTCGCCAACATCGTCGGTCGCAATGCTTTTGGCATTATGCTCACAGGCATGGGCAACGATGGTGCCAAAGCCATGCGTGAAATGAAAGATGCCGGTAGTTACAACCTGGTGCAAGATGAAGCCTCTTGCATTGTTTTTGGTATGCCAAAAGAAGCCATTGCGCATGGTGCTGCCGACGAAATTCTGCCATTGACAGCCATTGCACCTGCGCTCCTGAGTAAGCTCGGTGCATCAACGGATCGATATCGTATTTGATACCATACCCTGAAGAACTTGAAATTTGAAAAAAGACCTAAATAACCCGTTAATTCTGCCGTTATAGAACCTAAGAACGGAGGAGGGTTTACAGGCTCATTTCTGTAACCTACACCATAATGCAATTGCCAACCATTGATCGAATCCCCAGCCAGAGACCAGTTGCCTCTGAAGCTGCGGCATTGTCAGTTGGCCGAGTCATACCGGTACCACCGGTCAATAGTACGCCGCAGACAGTGTCGGAGACAGTGCCCGTACCTAGCGTCATTGATATGATCAACCCAGCCTACAAAAACAATGACAGTGGTAATGTTTATGTCGGTGTCGCCGATCCCACACGTCCAAACGCTCAGGCCAAAGACTTGAATGAGGAATGGAAGATCGATCGCCCTGCCGCGCAAGAGGTCAAAGAGCCGCCCAAGCCGCCCTTGCAGGAGTTAATCCTCAATTACCTTAAGTCTTTGTGGGAGGCCAGCGCTAGCGCCGTTCAGGTGCAGCAGCAGACGAAAGACCAGCTTGACATCAAACCCACAGATGGTGTTGATAAGGGTACGCTGGCCACTCAGGTGTTGACCTATTCACCCACCAAAATCAACAAGACTGAAAAACCGCTGACCTAACTAAAGTGGACCCCAATCGTGTGATGTGAAATAACGAGTAAATCACACGTTACAAAAACTGAGGCTACGCAAGTCGTTTATTTGTATAAGTTTTTTTGATTTTGTGTTAAACATCGGTTAAGTGGGAAGCCGAAAACTGCACGCACGGTTCGGAGGGAGGGGAGGGCGAAAGTTCTTTCCTACCCCTGTCAGTGGGCAAAATGCCCTCGCTCCCAGGTTTTTGGCACACATTTCACATCACTTTGAATCGCACCCGACAACGTTGACTCTTGATCGCTCCGTTAAACCTGGATTCCTCAGTTGAACGCGCCCGAGTGGGCTACTGGCGGCTCGTCACGCCATCGAAGTAACAAATATCAATGTTCATAACGATTTAGTGAAGATAATAAGCGGTCAACTGAGGAATCTCAGGTTAAATGGCGGTTTCCACCCGCAGTGGTTGTCGAATGTTCAATGAGTTCGACTTGGCAAATTTCTCGAATTCCGCGATTGGCAAGGGGCGACTGAAACGGTAGCCTTGAAAGGCGTGACAGCCAATGCTGGCCAAAAAGTCGCTCTGCGCTTGTGTTTCTACGCCCTCAGCAATAACCTCTAGCGCCATACTGTCTGCCAGGGCAATCACCATCTTGGCAATGGCAGCGTCATTGGAGTCAATCAAAATATTACGAACAAACCCCTGGTCAATCTTGAGTTGACTCAAGGGCAAACGTTTCAGGTAAGTCAGCGACGAATAGCCCGTGCCAAAATCGTCCAGAGAGAAGTTGATGCCGATGCCCTTGAGCGCATTCATCTTGCCGATGACCGCTTCAATGATGGTGATCAGCAAACTTTCGGTCAATTCCAGTTTGAGCCGGCGTGCTGGAGCGCCTGTGCGTTTGAGCGTTTTAAACACCTGATCGACGAAGTTATCCTGGTGGAACTGGCGTGCGCTGACATTCACAGCGATGATCAGGTGAGCCATCTCGGGATGATTGGCCCACAAGGCAAGTTGCTTGCAGGCGGTCTCAAGAACCCATTGGCCAATCGGCAGGATCAAACCGGTTTCCTCAGCCAACGGAATGAACTCGGCGGGGGGCACCATTCCGCGCAGGGGGTCCGTCCAACGAATCAGGGCTTCCACGCCTGTGATTTGATAATTTCCGTCCACCTGTGCCTGGTAGTACAAGGTGAACTGATGTTTCAAAAGCGCTTCGTGCAGGCTGGCTTCCATAGCAACTCGGACGTTGACGACGGCTTGCATCTGTGGATCAAAGAAACGCAAAGTGTTGCGTCCTGCTATTTTGGCTTGGTACATGGCCAGTTCTGCCCACTTCAAAGGCTCTTCAATGCCCTTGAGTTGGGCACCATCAAGCAAAGTGATGCCAATACTGGCGCTTCGATGATGCTCGGCGTTGCCGAGGGAGTAGGGCAGATTGAGCGTGGCAAGAATTTTCTCGCCCACGGCCTCTGCTTGAGTGGCTGCGTCGTGAGGGGTTTTGCTCAAGTCTTCCATCAGCACAATAAATTTATCACCCCCTAACCGAGCCACGGTATCGCCGTCGCGCACACAGGCACTCAATCGCTGTGCAACCAGTTGGAGTAAAAGATCGCCTTTGTCATGACCGAGGGTATCGTTCAGACTCTTGAAATCATCCACATCAATCTGCAGCAGCGCACATTGATGCTGATGGCGGGCGCTGGCTGCAAGCGCTTGTTGCAGTCGATCAATCAGCAGTCGACGGTTAGGCAACTGGGTCAAATGGTCATAAAAAGACAGTTGCTGAATATTTTCAGCAGCGGCCTTGCGTTCGGTGATGTCGCTGAAGATGCCAACGTAATGTGTAGTGGCACCGGTCGAGTCGCCCACGGCACTGATACTGAGCCATTCGGGGTATTCATCGCCGTTCTTGCGTTTACTCAAAATTTCGCCTTGCCATAGTCCGGTTTGCACAACGCTGTTCCATACAGCACCAAAAAAGTCCTCATCATGGCGATTGGACTTGAGCAATTGCAGAGTTTGACCCAAAACTTCGGAGGCTGTGTAACCAGTAATTTTTGTGAAAGCACGATTGACCCGCAAAATGATTTGTTGGGCATCGGTGACGGTCATGCCTTCGTGCGACTCGAAAACAGTAGCAGCAATGCGCAAGTTGGTCTCAGCTTGCTTGCGGGCGGTGATGTCGCGCAGAAAAACGAAAAACTGTCCATCGTTGACCTCACGGTAAGTGGTGCTGACCTCGACGTTCCAGAGAGATCCATCCTTGCGGCGGTGGATGGATTCAAACTGGTCTTTGCCGGTTTCGATGATGTGCAAAATGTGTTCCAGGGTTCCTTTGGTACTTTCGATGGCAGACAAATCGTTGATATTCATACCCAACAGTTCTTCGCGGGTGTAGCCGGACAACTGGCAATAGGTCAGGTTGGTATCTTGAACCTGGCCGTGGCCATCGAGAGACAAGTAGCCGTCAAGGGTTGTCATTAAAACGCTTTGGTAGGCTGCATTGCGATCTGCCAACACTTTTTCGCGTGCGATGGCCTGCGAAAAAAGTTTCTGGATATACCAACCCAATAGAACGGAGATCAGCAAAAAGCCTGATGCAACACTCATCGTCATGCGTGTTTCTTTTTTCCAGTTGACAAAGTAATCTTCACTGGACAGGCCGACGAGAACCATCATCGGTGCTGAACTCAGGCGCTGGAAAGTTATGGTGCGATCAATGCCATCGGAGTTGACCCGCGCATAGTACGTGGACGATTGAACGCCTGACTTTGCTAGTCTCTGAAGTTCTGCAGAGACATTGTTGTCACCCACCTTGCCGCCTGGCTGATCAGGCAATGGGGGGTAACGTGCAATCAGACCCAAATCAGCATCCCTCAAGACCAATGCGTCGTTTGGGCTGATGGTGAATCGGGAAAGCATTTTGCTGAAATGTTCCACCGAAACGACAGCGTGAACAACACCGGCAAAGCGTCCATCAGGGTAGTTGTAACGTTTGGCGATGATGATGACATCACGATGAAGAATTCTGCCCAAGATCGGCTTGGTAATAAACAGGTTGCCGCTGGCATGGTTCTGGTGGTAGAGAAAATAGTCTCGGTCGATGATGTTGACAGGCTTTTGCTTATCTAGTGTCTGACCGAAAACCCTCGATTTTTTAAAAAACCCGCCACCTGATTTACTAAAAAACGACTTTCTCTCGGCTTTTCCATTACATTCTTCATTATTTCTATACTTTTTTTTCTATTCCATATCCACAACAGAGTTTTT
>CAIYWD010000217.1 GCA_903929815.1 uncultured beta proteobacterium | reverse complement strand
TCCGTGATGTGTTGCTTGGGAGCGCGGGCGTCCCGCCCGCTGCGGGCAAGATGCCCGCGTTCCCAGCTTGGATGCCCATATCCGCGACGGATGGCTGTGATGGGGTCTAAACGGTTACGATGCGTCAGCTATCAGGAATCCCTGTATTTTCTATTAGACATTTGATTTATATGTATTTTTTACAACACAGAGGTTAGGCAGACGGTGTAGAGATCAGGTTGTCTGAACTTAGATCAGACATGGCAGTCACCACATCACTTTGAAACGCACCCCCTACTCGGGCGCGTTTAACTGAGGAATCCAGGATAATCGCGCTGCCCAAAAATGGCACTGCCCACGCGTACCATGGTGCTGCCTGCAGCAACGGCAGCTTCGAGGTCTGCGCTCATGCCCATGGACAAAGTATCGAGCGAAAAACCTTGGGCATTTAAGGCATCAAAAAGGCCTCTAGCCCTTGCCAGTACTGCATTGTCAGCTATTAAATCAGGAGTTGGTTCAGGGATGCACATGATGCCACGAAGGCACAAGTGGGGCAGTTGAGACACCGCCTGTGCCAGTGCAAAAAGCGTACTGGGATGCACGCCCGACTTGGTAGAACCCCCGTCAATATTGACCTGGATACACACTTGGAGCGGGACTAGGCGTTGGGGGCGCTGCTGGCTTAAACGTTCGGCAATTTTGAGGCGATCAATCGATTGAACCCAGTCAAAATGTTCGGCAACCAGACGGGTTTTGTTGCTTTGAATGGGGCCGATACAGTGCCATTGCAGCGGCAGATGGCGCAGTTGGGTGATTTTTTGCACCGCTTCCTGAATGTAGTTTTCACCAAAAGCCGTTTGCCCGGCAGCGTAGGCAGCTTCAATAGCATCAGCACGGAAGGTTTTGGAGACGGCCAGCAAGGTGACCGCATCCACAGGTCGCCCGGCAGCCTGGCAGGCAGTACAAAGACGCTGGCGCGCTTGATCGAGGTGAGTTTGAATCATGGTCATAATAACGATAGGCGTAACAAATCAACGGGGGTTTTGTGGATATAACACAGTTGCTAGCCTTCAGCGTTAAAAACAAGGCGTCAGATTTGCATTTGTCAGCCGGTTTACCACCCATGATTCGGGTGCATGGCGATGTGAGGCGTATCAATGTGGACGCTTTGGATCATAAACAGGTACATGCCATGGTGTATGACATCATGAATGACTCCCAGCGCAAACATTATGAAGAGTTTCTGGAAATTGACTTTTCGTTTGAAATTGAAGGTCTGGCGCGTTTTCGGGTGAATGCCTTTAACCATAACCGTGGCGCAGGGGCTGTTTTCAGAACCATTCCCAGCAAAATATTGACACTGGAGCAACTCAATTGCCCCAAAATTTTTGCCGATCTGGCTTTGAAACCGCGGGGTATGGTGCTGGTGACCGGCCCTACAGGTTCAGGCAAATCAACCACCCTCGCGGCCATGGTGAACTACCTGAATGAAACTGAGTACGGTCACATTTTGACGGTCGAAGATCCGATTGAGTTTGTGCATGAATCCAAAAAATGCCTGATTAACCAGCGCGAGGTCGGGCCTCACACCTTGAGCTTTGCAGCAGCCTTGAGGTCTGCCCTGCGTGAAGACCCCGATGCCATTTTGGTGGGTGAAATGCGCGATCTGGAAACCATTCGTTTGGCCATGACCGCCGCAGAAACAGGCCACCTGGTGTTTGGAACGCTGCACACCTCCAGCGCAGCCAAAACCATTGACCGGATTATTGACGTGTTTCCTGCTGAAGAAAAAGAAATGATTCGTGCCATGCTGTCTGAATCGCTGCAGGCGGTCATTTCGCAAACCCTGTGCAAAACCAAAGACGGGCAAGGGAGGGTTGCCGCTCACGAAATCATGCTAGGCACCAGTGCCATTCGCAATTTGATTCGTGAGGCCAAGGTGGCGCAGATGTATTCGAGCATTCAGACAGGCAACAGTGTGGGCATGCAAACGCTGGATCAAAATCTGACTGACCTGGTGCGGCGCAATATCATTGTGCCTTCAGAAGCTCGTTCAAAAGCCAAAATTCCGGATAATTTCCCAGGTTAATCATTTCATTATTGAGTATCACATCCTATGGAACGCGAACAGGCCAGTACCTTTATTACCGATTTACTCAAACTCATGATCGGACGTGGCGGCAGCGACCTTTTCATCACGGCAGAATTTCCGCCCGCCATCAAGGTCGATGGCAAGGTGACCAAGGTTTCACCGCAGCCTTTGAATGGTGGTCATACCATCGCACTGGCACGTTCCATCATGAGCGACAAACAGGTGGCAGAGTTTGAGCGCACCAAAGAGTGCAACTTTGCCATTGCACCTCCCAATTTGGGGCGTTTTCGTGTGAATGCCTTCATACAGCAGGGCAGAGTGGGAATGGTGCTGCGTACCATTCCCAGCAAGTTACCCACCATCGACAGCCTGAACCTGCCTCCCATCCTGAAGGAGGTAGTCACCAGCAAACGTGGACTGTGCATCTTGGTGGGGGCTACCGGTTCAGGTAAATCAACTTCACTTGCCGCAATGGTGGACTGGCGCAATGAATCTACCTACGGGCACATCATCACCATCGAGGATCCCGTTGAGTTTGTTCATGCGCACAAAAATTGTGTTGTGACACAGCGCGAAGTAGGTATTGACACCGACAGTTGGGAGGCTGCTTTGAAAAACACCCTGCGCCAGGCTCCTGATGTGATTTTGATGGGCGAAATTCGTGACCGTGCAACCATGGAACATGCGGTCACTTTTGCAGAAACCGGCCACCTGTGTCTGGCCACACTGCATGCCAACAGCGCCAATCAGGCGCTTGATCGGGTGATTAATTTTTTCCCTGAAGAGCGCCGCATGCAACTGTTGATGGATTTGTCGCTGAACCTCAGAGCCTTGGTGTCTCAGCGCCTGGTGCCCAAGCAAGATGGCAAGGGACGGGTAGCGATTGTGGAAATTATGCTCAATTCACCTTTGATCTCTGACTTGATTTTTAAAGGCGAGGTTGCCGAGATCAAGGAAGCCATGAAAAAAAGCCGGAATATGGGCATGCAAACCTTTGATCAAGCCCTATTTGATGCTTTCGAGGCCAATCAAATCTCTTATGAAGATGCCCTGCGAAATGCAGACTCTGTCAATGACCTTCGCCTGCAAATCAAACTCAACAGCCAACGCAGTAAGCGTCAGGATTTAAGTGCTGGCACTGAAAACATGACGATCATTTAGGTTGGGATGCAGATGCGGGATGTGGCAATAACTCGCGCAGTTCATCTTCGCTGATGATGTCAAACACGCGCACTACTTTTTGCACCCCGTTGGTGCTGCGGGCAGCTTCGGTGGCACTGTTGGCCTCGCGCTCTGTCACTTTGCCCATCAAATAGGTGGTGCCACGTTCAGTCACAACCAAAAAGGCGTTGGCGTAGAGGTCTCTGGCATCGACCAAACTGGCTTTGACCCTGCCCGTGACCAGTGAATCAGACGAACGCTGCGTCAAGGTGGAGTGTCCCAAAACAGCCAGATCGTTCACAATGGCTTGAATGTTATTGACCCTGGAGACTACTTTTTCGACCAGTTGTTTGTCTTGCGCATTGGGAACTTCGCCGGTCAGCAATACACGGCGGTTGTAACTGTTCACATTCACATGAACTCTGTCGCCCAGATGCTCTTGAATGCGGCTGGCGGATCGCATCTCAATGCCCCTGTCTTCCAGTTGGGTGCCCGGTGTGCGCCGGTCAGTGGCCACCAAAGTGCCGCCCACCACAGCGCCCCCCACCATCATCGGCACACAAGCAGAGAGTGCAGAGAGTGCAGCCGTCAGAATGCAGCCAAGCACCATGAGGATGAGAAATTTACCTGCAATAAATTTCATGATTTGTTTTCCGTGTCACCCAAGAGTTGGTTATCGACAGCATCGCAAAGACAATGCAGCGTGAGCAAATGAACTTCCTGAATGCGCGCAGTGCGATCGTGGGGAACGCAGATATGCACGTCGTCTGCCAGCAAAACCTGATTCATCTGACCACCATCACGCCCGCTGAGGCCAATGACCTGCATGTCGCGCTCATGCGCGGCTTCAATGGCCTTGATCACATTGCCAGAATTACCGCTGGTCGAGATAGCCATCAGCACATCTCCCGCATGACCCAAAGCACGTACCTGACGCGAAAAAATCACACTGAAATCGTAATCATTGCCCACAGCAGTGATGATGGAAGTGTCGGTCGTCAATGCAATGGCTGCTAGCTCAGGGCGCTCACGTTCAAAGCGCCCCACAAACTCGGCAGCAAAGTGTTGGGCATCTGCGGCAGAGCCGCCATTGCCACACACCAGCACCTTGCCACCACCGGTGATGCAATCCATCAGAACCTGCACAGCATCCGCAATAGGCCCGCTGAGCTGAGAAGCCGCCTTATATTTCAGATCGGCACTGTCAATAAAATGTTGTTCAATACGTTGTTTCATCATGGGGGTAATGATACCCGCACCAACGCCAACCTACGTATCGCAGCATCCAGCGGAGGGTGCATTTCAAAGTGATGTGGCTTTGCTTGGGTGCGACATCCAAATCCCCCCTAACCCCCCTTTTTCAAAGGGG
>CAIYWD010000216.1 GCA_903929815.1 uncultured beta proteobacterium | reverse complement strand
TTGATAACCCAGCAGATCAACAAAAAAGCGCTGTAAAAACGCTGGCCGGATGGATTCTTCCTTTTCCTTGTTTAGCCCAGTTTTGAGGCTGCCAATCCATTGAAGAATGGCTTCGCGGTGCGTGGGTGGCAGCTCTTTTGCTGGGAAACGGTTGGCTATCAGCTTGGGGCTGAACAGGGGTTGGGTATGGGGGTCGCGGGGCATGGGTGAAAATAGGTTATCAGGCGATTGCTTTGGATTGGTAGTTCACACCTGGGAGACCCTCAAAATGGGCATCACAGGTGATTAGGATAGGGTCAACAATAAGTTGTGCATTTGGCCGTCAAAGTTAAAGATGCCATGCTAGGCGCAAAGCGCGACGTGTGGCGAGCCACACTAGCACTGGATTCCCGCCTTCGCGGGAATGACGGCATTTGACATGAGGTCTAAACGGTTACCGTTCAGGGGTATGCAGTCACCAATTAAGCGGAATTAGTCCAAATGAAACCATTGCTTCAATACTTGTCAAACGTAAAGATGGTGATTCTTTTAGTAACATACATGAAATTGTTAAAAATATGAACGTTGAATTTTTATAAAAAATTTAATAAAATTTCTGAAAAAAATGCGCGTTTTTGTGATAAATTCGATCATTTTTGATATAATTTACTATTTAATCGTGTGATTTTTTTATAAAAATGTGCTACACTCAACAAATTTGATTTATTTGGAGACCGATTTTTAAATTGTTGTCCTATCAATAGACTTTATTGGAAACCTATTCTTTTATTTTGCTAACTTGTTGATTTTATAGAAATCGATGGCAGGTTTCCAATAAAGTCTATTGTTCGCAGACTTTATAAAAAGCCTCATGTATAACATCATCTATATTTTACAAAATGGTAAATTTTTTACTAATATTTTAATGGCAAAACTAAATTTTTTGCTTTATGTGCATTATGTGAATTTAGTAGTTTTTCAATAGCAAACTCAGATTCATTTCGGCCATTTTGCTCATTATATCAATGACCACTTGACTTTTCAAATGTTAATATTTTTTACAGATCACGAAAACTCAGTAACTATTCCAGTGGTAACCGTTTTGATTTTTTAGGAGAAATTTTTATGAACATCTCTGATTTTGTTCGATCTAATGCAGCGACTTCGTATCTTAATCGTAGTGTCAGCACACAATCGTCAAATAGCGTGAATTTATCTGGACTTGATGATGCAAAAAAGCGCATACAGTCTCAGCAAGATTCGACAACAACGGAACTGTCGTCTATTGGGAAATTGAAGTCTGCTATCTCTGACACCCAATCGACTGCTAAAATTCTTTCTGGTTTTTCAGAAAAAAGTTCATTCACATCTGTCAAGACGGGGGCAGATGCCTTTGTAAAATCATTTAATTCAACAATTGGCTTGGCCAAGACAACTGCGAACGTTCAAACCCAAACATCATCATCTCAAAGCGCAGCCCGTGCAGGAAAAGACATGGGTGCTTCCTTGGATTCCAAAACAACCGAATCTCTGAACAAGATTGGGATTACTGTTCAAGGTGATGGCACTTTGGCAATCGATGAAAAGAAATTTGCAGAGGCTCAGAAATCAGATTCTGCAAATGTAAACAGCACATTGTCTGATTTTGGTAAAAAAGTTGATAAGACAGCCGCAAACGAATTAGCGTCATCTGGCAGTGTTGGAAAGTCTATGTCAGTATTAAACCAACGTTCATCGGATCTGAATATTCAACAAAACACACTTTCTGCCATTCAGCAATCGGCTAATGCAGCTTTTACTGGAAGTTCGTTTCTAAGCAATCTTGGAATTAGTACATATCGAAATTTTGTCTAAATTTGCATTATGATCTTTGTAATATGGAATTGTTTCATAAAACAAGAAAATCGCAGCTTTGGATAGTTTAACGGAAGAGAAAATACGATATCGCACAATGTAACCGTTTGGACCCCTGGCCCAGATGTCGTCATTCCCACGAAGGCGGGAATCCAGACTGCCTTTGTACCCTGGTAAACCAACATGCACTGGATTCCCGCCTTCGCGGGAATGACGATGGTGGTGTCTAAACAGTTTACGCAATAACAGTTTTCCTGATATTAAGCCATATACTCAAAAAAACTATTTTCAGGTTTCCAAAAATAATGCCTAGTGTAAAAAATTTTCTGGCACTGTTCTGGCCGATTGGATTGGATACGTTTTACTGCGGGATAATGGCGACATGAACCAACTCCATACTCTTAAACAATTCACAACGGTCGTTGCCGATACCGGCGACTTCAGGCAAATTGAAGCCTACCAACCGACGGATGCCACCACGAATCCATCGCTTATTCTCAAAGCCGTGCAAAAGCAAGACTACCAAGCCCTGTTGACTGACACAGCCACCCAGTTTCGAGGGCGGTCGCTCGATGAAATCACCGATCGCCTTTTGGTGCGTTTTGGGTGCGAAATTTTGTCCATCATCCCGGGGCGTGTTTCCACCGAAGTCGATGCCCGTTTGAGTTTTGATACCAGCGCCACTGTGACGCGAGCCGAGCGCATCATTGAGCTTTATCAGGCACAGGGCATTCACATTGACCGTGTGCTCATCAAGGTAGCCGCCACCTGGGAAGGTATTTGCGCTGCCACCGAACTAGAGCGCCGTGGCATTCACACCAATTTAACACTGCTGTTTTCTTTTTGTCAAGCAGTGGCTTGTGGACAAGCCCGGGTGCAGTTGATTTCGCCCTTTGTCGGTCGCATTTACGACTGGTTCAAAAAATCTGCCGGCTCCAGTTGGGTTGAGGCGGATAACCTCGGCGCGAATGATCCGGGTGTCAAGTCGGTGACACAAATTTTTAACTACTACAAAAAGTTTGGCATCAAAACCGAAATCATGGGCGCGAGCTTTCGCAATAGGGGCCAAATTACGGCATTGGCAGGCTGCGACTTGCTTACCATCAGCCCTGAGTTGCTGGCAGCGCTCTCACAAAGCCATGCGCCGCTTGAATGTGCATTGGATGCAGAGCAAGCCAAGGCCATTGATGTGGCGCGTATTGATTACGACGAAGCCGGTTTTCGCTTTGCATTGAATCAAGATGCCATGGCCACCGAAAAGCTGGCCGAAGGTATTCGTGCCTTTTGTGCGGATGCCGTTTTGCTCGATCAACTTCTGAAAGCGGCCTGATAGCCCAAACTTCATCACCGAAAGAAACACCATGACACGAACCCGTTGCGACCGCACTCCCATCTGGGCAGCACTGCAAACCCAGTTTGACACCACTGGCCATACCTTTGATTTGCGAACTGCCTTTGCTGCAAACCCAAAACGATTCGACACTTTCAGCCAAAGCGCACCTCACGTTTTTGCCGACCTGTCCAAAAATCTCATCGACGAAACCACTCAAAATTTGTTACTGGATTTGGCACGACAAACCGGCCTGGAAAGTCATCGACAAGCCATGTTCAATGGTGAAGCCATCAACAATACAGAGCAGCGTGCGGTGATGCACTGGTTACTAAGAAATCCGCCTCTAACGCCCGTCCATCATACGTTAGTAGCTACTGATTTCGTAGTAAAAAGTCTTGACCAGGTTCATGCCACGCTTGATGCCATGTTGGCTTACGCCGAAAGAATGCGCGCCGATACGGCCATCACCGATATCGTAAACATTGGCATTGGCGGATCAGATCTGGGGCCGCAAATGGCAACTTTGGCGCTGGACGACTATGCAACACAGGGCAAACGCTTTCACTTTGTCTCCAACATCGATGGTCACGAACTGGCCTCTGTGCTCAAACGCATTCAACCTGAAAGCACCTTGTTTTTGATTGCCAGCAAAACCTTTACCACCATTGAAACCATGACCAATGCGTACTCCGCCAAGGCCTGGTTTAAAGCCCAGGGTGGCGTCGATGTGGCACGGCATTTTGCGGCGCTCACCACCAACGTAGCCGCAGCAAATGCCTTTGGCATCAGCACTACCTTTGGATTTTGGGACTGGGTGGGAGGACGTTACTCGGTGTGGTCGGCCATTGGGCTGCCTTTGGCCATGGCGATTGGTGCGCAAGGCTTTCGGGAATTTTTGGCAGGTGCTCATGACATGGATGAACACTTTCGCACAGCGCCATTGGCTCAAAATTTGCCGGTTCGCTTAGGCTTGCTCGATGTGTGGTATCGCAACTTTCACAAATTGACCAGCCGCTCCATTGCACCGTACCACAGCGCATTGCGGCGTTATCCGGCTTACCTGCAACAGTTGGAAATGGAAAGCAATGGCAAACGTGTCGATGCTTCGGGCGATACATTGCCTTTTGGGACATCCCCCACGCTCTGGGGCGAACCTGGCACTAACGGACAACATGCGTATTTTCAAATGCTGCACCAAGGCACTGATGTCGTACCCGTTGAATTTGTGGCCGTCAAAAAGCCAAAGCACCATTTACCAAGTCACCACACGCTGCTTTTGTCCAACGTATTGGCGCAAGCGCAAGCCTTGATGCAGGGCAAATCTGATGCAGGTGGTCACAAACACTTTACCGGCAACCGCCCTAGTACCTTTTTGCTGCTCGATGAACTCACACCCACCAGCCTGGGTGCTTTGATTGCCTTGCAGGAACACCGCGTGTTTGTGAGTGGCAGCCTTTGGGGTGTGAACAGCTACGACCAATGGGGTGTGGAACTTGGCAAAGTGCTTGCCAGGGATGTTGAAGTCCGTCTGAAAAGTGGTGATGTGACGGGTCTGGATGGCTCGACCGCCGGGCTTTTGACTCGGATGCGCTAAAGACTGACACCAAAACGCTTGAGCGTCTGGATCAGCGTGTCGTTGGCAGGGTTCAGTGCTGCGCCCTCACGCCAAATGGTCAATGCTTCAGACTGACGGTTCAATGACCACAGAACTTCGCCCAGGTGCGCAGCAACTTCTGCTTCCGGCTTTTTTGCGAAGGCAATTTGTAGCAAACGCAAGGCTTCGTCGGACTGCCCCATACGAAATGTTACCCAAGCCAAGCTGTCGGTGATGAAGGGGTCACCGGGGGCGAGTTCAAGTGCTTTGACAATCAGATCGCGTGCCTCGGCAAGTCGCATGTTGCGGTCAGCCAAGGCATAGCCTAGGGCGTTGTAGGCGCTGGGATCTTGGGGTTTGGCTGCGATCAGTTGTCTTAACAAACGCTCCATTTCAACCAGATCGCCCATGGGTTCAACCACAGTAGCCAGTTCATAGATCAAATCCCAATTTTGTGGTTCTTGTGCAATGGCAAGTTCTAGTATTTCTCTGGCTTGTGCATAGCGTTTGTGTTCACGCAAAATTTGAATATTGGCAGAACGTTTCAGTCTTGCTTCAGCCAGAGACCTTGCCGGTACATCATGAATCAATGCCAGTGCATCATCCACCTGATTTTGTTCTGCCATCAAATGGGCACGCTGAATTTGAGCCATCATGATGTCCTCAGGGTGAACCACACGCTGCAACCAGACATCAGCTTGCGCAAAATTCTTTCGCAGCATGGCGATTTGAGCCAGCGCCATAAAAGCCTGTGATGCACCACGGCTGGCCTGTGTCTTTGGGGATGTATCAGCCTGAATCAAGGTCAAGTAAAGTTGGAATTGGGCCTCAGCCGGTGCCAATTGCATATTTTGCAAACTCAATGCACCTAGAAGAAGCCGTGCATCGGCAAAATCAGGATGCTCGCTGATCAAAGTTTTCAATGCAGCACTGGCATCCTCATCACGTTTAACACCCAGCAAAACCCGAACATAAGCGATTTGAAACTCTGGCCGTGCAGGCTCAGTTATATGCTGTCTGACAATTTCTTCAGACCCATGAACTCCTGTAGCCATCATGGACAGTGCCAACAAGGCGGGGTGCTCATGGGGTTGATCAAATGCCATGGCCTTGGTGGCAGCGCGCAAGGCCACAGGCACGTTGCCTGCACGCAGCCACAGCCGCCCTACGGCCGCCCATGCAGTCGCCCCAACTTGTGCGTTGCGCAAGACGGTGCCAAATGCTTTTTGTACGATGTGTGCGGCCAAAACTTTATCGGCAGCGCCTTCATAAAACCCCGCCAGTGCCCAGAGGGTATCGCGAAGTTCTGCAAGAGGTGTTAGGGCAAGCTCACGCTTGAGGGGAGTCAAAGATTCGGTGACACGGTTCAAGCCCAGCAAAATTTGAAGGACAACGCGGTTGGCTTCACGTGAGGAGGGTTTGGCACTTTTCCAGGCCTTGGCGGCCAACAATGCAGAGTCACCGGTGCGTGCTTGCATGGCAATTTGCACGGCACGACGGTACAAATCGTCGTCATTGGTTTTGCGAGCGCCGTCCAGTATCAATGCAAAAGCCGATGCGCGTTCATCAGATCGAGCGTTGATTTCACCGAGCAGCAGTTGGTAAAAAAGCTGGCTATCAAGCACCGAACGTTTTGGCACGCTCAAAGCGGAGGATAGTGCATGAACGTGGACGGACAAGGCCAGCAACAGGGCGAGAAAAAGTCGATTACGAAAATTCATGAGATCATCATAACTTTCATCTTGAATGAATTGTATTGGGCATAATTTTCTTCGGCATGAGAAATGTCGTAACCGTTTAGACCCCTGGCCCAGATGTCGTCATTCCCGCGAAGGCGGGAATCCAGTGTATTTTGGTCTTCATGGATACACAACAGTCTGGATTCCCGCCTTCGCGGGAATGACGGTGGCGGGGTCTAAACGGTTACG
>CAIYWD010000215.1 GCA_903929815.1 uncultured beta proteobacterium | reverse complement strand
GGTAACCGTTTAGACCCCTGACCACATTCCGTGATGTGTTGCTTGGGAGCGCGGGCGTCCCGCCCGCTGCGGGCAAGATGCCCGCGTTCCCAGCTTGGATGCCCATATCCGCGACGGATGGCTGTGATGGGGTCTAAACGGTTACGGCGTTAGAGGCCGATTTCTTAACGTGAAATACCACAAAAATCGTAGCATTTTTCTTGGGAGCGCGGGTATCTTGCCTGCTTTTGGCACAGCCAAACCCATGTAGGCAAGATGCCTGCGCTCACCAGGGGTGAGTACGGTGCAGCTCACATCACTTTGAAACGCACCCGGGTCTAAACGGTTACCTCTGTACCACGATAATTCGCGATAAACTACCTCTTGAGTCCAGCCATTTTTTTTGTATGACAACGCTTACCCCCGCCGCTATTTCCCCTGTTGAAGACATTGCTGCAGACATGCGTGCTGGCCGCATGGTCATTTTGGTGGACGAAGAAGACCGCGAAAACGAAGGTGATCTTCTGATGGCAGCCGAGCACGTTACAGCAGAATCAGTGAACTTTATGGCGCGTTTTGGTCGTGGCCTGATTTGCCTGACGCTCACACGTGAGCGTTGTGAACACCTCAAACTTTCGCCCATGACGGCGCATAACAGCGATAAAAAAGGCACAGCTTTTACAGTTTCGATTGAAGCTGCCGAGGGTGTCACTACAGGTATCTCTGCAGCAGACCGTGCCCGAACCATTCAGGTGGCTGTGGGGCAACACACAACAGCTTCAGATTTGGTGCAACCTGGTCACATTTTTCCGTTACAAGCCGTGCCCGGAGGAGTGCTGATGCGCGCAGGTCACACAGAAGCCGGTTGCGATTTGTCCGCTATGGCAGGTTGTATGCCTTCAGCGGTCATTTGTGAGATCATGAAAGACGACGGTACCATGGCCAGACTGCCCGATTTGCAATGGTTTGCAGCAGAGCATGGCCTGAAAATTGGAACTATTGCCGATTTGATTGCCCATCGCAGTCGGGTGGAGTCGATGGTAGAGCGGGTAGGGCAACACACTATCAACACGGCTTTTGGGGAATTTACAGCCCATGCGTTCAAAGACAAAATCGCTTATGGTGTGCATTTGGCCTTGGTCAAGGGTCAGTGGCGATCTGACGAAGCCATTCTGGTGCGGGTTCACGAGCCTTTGTCTGTGCTTGATGCCCTTGAAGTGGGTCGAACGCTGCATTCCTGGAGTCTGGATGCCAGTTTGTCACGTGTGGGGACACAAGGCCAGGGCGTGGTGGTATTTTTGAACTGTGGCGAAAGTGCCCAACAACTTCTGGCGCAGTTTGATGGCACTGCCAAAGCAGCCCACGGCACAAGACATGGCAGCATGGACCTGCGAACCTATGGCATTGGCGCACAAATTTTGCGTGAGTGTGGTGTTCACAAAATGAAGTTGATGGGCAACCCCCGCCGCATGCCCAGCATGATGGGCTACGGTCTTGAGGTGGTTGGCTACCAAATGTCATAAATTTTGGCTTGCCATTTAAGGCGGGACAAAGATGGAGTTGCAAGCCGATTCAAATGAAGTCAGATGCCGTCGCTTGTTAGGATATGGTCAATAATAAGTTGTGCATTTGGCCGTCAGAGTTGGGATGCAATGCTAGGCGCAAATCGTGCGGTGTGGCCCAGCCACAGAAGCGATTTGTAACGACGCAGTGCGCCCAAATCTGACGATCAAAATGCACAACTTATTATTGACCATATCCTTACCCTTACTTCTGCAGCAAATTGAGGGCGCTGGGGAATCTCATCCCTCGCTCTCTGTCCCGCCTTAAGTGGGAAGCCTAAAAATGAACCAAATCATGATCCTGGATTCCTCAGTTGAACGCGCCCGAGTGGGCTACTGGCGGCGCGTCTGGGTAGGCGAGACGACGACGCAGGGTGCGTTTCAAAGAGATGTGGTGCAACAAACAAACCAACTCCGCCCCTAATGATATGGCCAATCCTAAGTTGTTTCACCG
>CAIYWD010000214.1 GCA_903929815.1 uncultured beta proteobacterium | reverse complement strand
TACGTTTTCACTTGATGATCCGTGATTTTTTTGCCGGACATAGCGTTTACCTTTGATGTTTGATCAAAGGTCTAACGATAACCTCGCATCCCGGACCCGCCCGGTGTAGGCCCTAACCGGCCAAGATAATTGTCGTCAACCAGCTGGATTGACTGAACTCTTTTTATCGTTCCAATGCACCTGCATGGGAACGACAAAATGGCGAGTGCATGGCAATAGGGAAATGGCTTTTCCATGCGTACCACGCTAGGTGAACTATCAATTGTGTAGCTACCAACGCAATACAGGCGCGCCTTACAGGCCATTTTGACCCCTAAAAATGATTCGGTGAATGTGTTTTGGTGACTGTCACGCCAGAGGGGCAAAAACGTGTCTCACCGCGCAGTTCAATGAGCAGCTCTGGATGATGATCAAGCAGACGAAAGAGGTTGATGACGGCGGCGACAGGTTTGGCTTGGCCGTGTTCGTACCTTGAAAACGCATTTTTTCCCCCGCCGGCCAATTGCGCTGCTTCGCTTTGGGTGAGCTTGAGCTTTTTGCGAATTCTGGCCAAATCGCTTGTTTCTGCAGCATCGACCTGATCTCTAAACGCCAGCCATGCAGCTTCTTCACTGGGGTCAAACTCTACAAAGCCATCGGCACAGTGGTCGCAAAACGCGCCTCGGGACTGCGATTGATAAACCTGCCGCTTGTATTCCTGGGCAATTTCTTTCACCCCATCATGCAGGGTGCCCGATCCACACAGGTGGCAGGGCTGACCATTCCATTTGCTTGCCATTACAACTCCTTGAATGAAACGACGAAATACTCGCCAGAGCGCTGAAACTTGATGTAAAGCGCTGTGTGACACCACTCACCGTGATAGACGTCTTGCCAAACACGATGATCAGCATGAGTGGTCATACTTTTGTAAAAGTTCCGACGGGTTAACGATTTCACTACGACCAAGGCATCGTCCTGGCTCATTCCAGCAGCACGAATACCTGATCTGGCTGAAACTGTCAGGTTCATGTCTGGTACCGACTGCATCTGGACCAGAATGTCAGACAGAGCGTAGTGTGGAGAACTTTTTTCCATGGATTTAATTATCCCCTGAAAGGGGAATGAATGGCGAGTGCATGGCAATAGGGACATGGCTTTTCCATGCGTACCCAAGCAGGGTGAACTATCAATTATGTAGCTACCAACGCAATACAGGCGCGCCCTACAGGCCATTTTATCGTTCCCACGCTGGAGCGTGGGAACGATAAAAGGTAGCTGACTTCATCTCTGTCCCGCTTTGAGTGGGAAGCCGAAGAAACGTTTTGCGTCGCAATCTGCCGCCATTGATGCTGCCATTGCCAAAACGGGGAGGTCGTCTGATGCTTTGGCTTATTTGCCGATGGTGGGGCGCAAAACGTTTTGGACGGTGTTGATAGACACTGTCACTGCGGACGTGCTGGCCTTTATGCCGCTGGATTCTTTTTAGTCATTGCCAATGGTGGCCTGCCATTGCGCTCTTATGGCAGCCAGGTTTGCTATTATTATGATAGCTACCAACGCAGTCTGGGCGCGCCTTAGAGGGCAAAAACATCGTGCAATTCACAAGCCAACGTCGCCCAGATGGAATGAAATGGAATCTGGGGTGGTGTTTCATCATGGCATGTTTGGAGCGGCCACTCCCTCCCCAGATGACGCTTCGCTTCATCTGGGCTACCTGGCCAGGAGTAAACTGCACAGACTTTTCAAGGAGAATGATGATGCAAGCAGAACTGGCTATCGTTGATGCATTACAAAGCGCTGGGGTATCACCTGAAAAAGCAAGAGCAGCGGCAGCAGCGGTAACAAAAGAGATTGACCATCGGTACGAGATACACAACCGCACACTGGCTACCCGAGGTGATGTTGAGTCGGCAAGGCGCGACATTGAAGCATTGAGAGCTGATGTCACAGGTAAGGTAGAAAGTCTGAGAGCAGATATGTACAAGATGATGGGCGAGCAAACCTGGAAGTTGGCCGCCATTGTGATTGCAGCTCAAGGGTTGGTCATTGCTGCCTTGAAATGGATTGAGCGCTAATACCCCTTGACAGATATGCGATGGACTCGGCGTTCTCTTGACTGGTTGGATTGGGGTGTTGCCCATGAGGCAGCGTACCAGATGCCAATGACATGGAATCTGAGATGGTGTTTCATCATGGCGTGTTTGGTGCGGCTTCTCCCAGATGACTTCGCACCATCCGTGCTACTTGGCTGCCCCTTCACCCTGCATCAAAATACTATTTTATTGATAGCTACCAACACAGACTGGGCGTGCCTTGGAGGGCTAAAACATCATGCCATTCACAAGACGGCCAGACACGGACGGGGCGGATATTGTGAGATGGCTGACGCGCTTCGCTGGCTGACTTTTTATAGACCAAATTTGATTCATCATCGCAACCATGAACGCCAAAGACATCGAAAAAATTGCAGGCCCAAGGCTGGCAGGTCTTGCGTCAAGAGGGGAGTCGTGTCCGTTTGGGCAAGGATTCAGACAGAACGTCTGTGCCGTTGCATGGTACTCGAGATGTCAAACCTGGCACCTTGGCCAGTATTGAACGGCAAACCGGCATAAAACTTCACAGTTAGGAATACACCATGGCAATCCATTACCCCGCCACTTTTCAACCCGAGCCAACAGGTGGCTTTTGTGTGCAATTTGTTGATTTTGATGAGGCTTTTACTGAAGGCGATACCATGGAGAAGGCGCTTTTTAACGCAGCAGAGGTGCTAACGCTCACCCTGCAAGGGCGCATAGATGAAGGGCAAGATATTCCCGAGCCAAGCCAAAACGTTCCATGCGCTCATGACTCACGGTTCGCTTATTTCAACCCCCAGTTCTTGAGATTGCCGGGTGCGATTCAAAGTGATGTGGGATTCTGGGAGCGAGGGTGTCTCGCCCTCGGTTGTTTCGATGGCAAGATGCCTTCGCTCCCAGGTTTTTGGCTCACGTAAATCGCACCCGAGATTGCCGTAAGGTCAGCCTTCCTGATCCGCACTAGACAAAAAGCTGAATGATTGGAATCAGGCATGG
>CAIYWD010000213.1 GCA_903929815.1 uncultured beta proteobacterium | reverse complement strand
GGTTCCACTCATCAAGGGGATGAAAGATACTTATGTGGATGTGAAGGCAAAATTGTCAAGTGGTGCGATGGTCATTATTGAAATGCAGGTCTTGAATGTGCCAGGTTTTGAGCAACGCATTTTGTATAACGCAGCAAAATCGTATTCCACACAATTATTGCAGGGTGAACATTACAATTTATTAAACCCTGTGATTGCACTGACCATTACAGATTTTGTGATGTTTGCAGAATCACAAGATTATAAAAGCACTTTCAAACTGATTGAAAAAGACAGACTAATACAATATAACGGTGATCTTGAGCTTATTTTTATTGAACTGCCAAAGTTCAATAAAACAGAATCTAATCTGGCAAATGTTGTAGAAAAATGGATTTATTTTATTAAAAATGCAGGTAGCCTGGCCTATATTCCAGAAACCCTAGCCCTGCTGCCAGAACTTTCACAAGCCTTTACCATCGCCAACGAGGCCGGGTTATCTGCAGAAGAACTTGAAATTCAATTCAAACGTCGGGATTTTATTATTCTGCAACGTGATTCTATTGCCTTGGCAGCCAAAAACGCTCATATTAAAGGCAAGGAAGAAGGCAAAGAAGAAGGCAGAGAAGAAGTCAAACTTGAAGTTGCACAACGCTTGATGGCCAGAGGTATGACTGTGAATGAAGTGGCCGAGATAACAGGGCTGGGTGTTGATCAATTGCGGTGACTTATTTACGATATTAAATAGTTTTTTGTTTTGAGTTATTTTTTCTGTCATCATGACATGGTAACCGTTTAGACCCCACCATCGTCATCTAAGTTCCCACGCTCCAGCGTGAGAACGCAGTCATAGACGGACGCTACAGCGTATTGGTGCCTGACACCCCTTGAGCGCTTGGACGCGCTTGTTTCGGTTTCACGCCGCTTTAGTGTCGCGGGATGCGTTCCCACGCTGGAGCATGGGAACGATAAAAATTTCCCGATCTCAGCACCCCCGCGTAAATTCAGCAGCAAAAATCGCCATACTTCATCGACCGATGAGCAACTTGAGCGCATCTTCAATGCGTTTAAGATGATTAACACTTAACGTTGTCAACGGCTGAGTACCCATGAACCGCCTGTTAGAGATGGCGCGAATTTGATCAATGAGCAGGTCCGTTTCTTGCGCCAAGCCTGGTTGGTTGACCAAAGCCACGCGAAGCGGAAAGTAGTCTTTGTCACGTTTAACGTTGGTGGTACCCATCACCACGATGGTGGTCGGGTGGCCGTTGGTATTCAAAAGGTCGGTCTGGATAACCAGTGCCGGGCGATTGCGTTTGCCTGGTTCTTCTTTGTGGGTTTGCGGTTCTAGGTTGACCTCCCAGATTTGCCCGCGTAACACATTAATCAAGGCCATCTGCCAGAGACCCATCCAGGGACTCGTTGAAAGAGAGATGTTCAGCGGATAGCTCTTTGGAGAGCGCGGCAATGCGCTGTGCCATCACCTGTGCGTTCTTTTCGCAAACCGCTTGGCGTATGTAATCTGAACTTTTGAGGCCGACGATGCTGGCGAACGACCGTACTTGTTCGGCGAAGTCGTTGCCGGCCCGAAATGAAAGTGTGGTGGCATGCATGGTTATTTCCTTGTTAACGACAATTTATCTGTTAATTATTGTTGTATTTATTGTAATACAATTTTATTGCTAAAATTTACCCTCGTTTATCGGCAAGCCGCCATTGTGATAGACGATGCCAACCATGTCACAAAAACCTGGGGCGCAGCCAACAGCCGTGTGTTTGACGCGCTGGCGGCGAGTTGCCTGGTCATTACAAATTCAGGCTTCCCACTTAAGGCGCTAATCGTTCCCACACTCCAGCGTGGGAACGATATAAATATTAATTTCATAACGGAGTAGTGAAAATAATAAGCGGTCAACTGGGGAATTTCGGATAATCAATGGTTACCTTCAATTTGGAGTTTTTACCATGCCTACTATCAGTATGTTCTACGGAATTCTTGTTGCCTTGATGTATGAAGACAATGATCGTCACCACCTTCCACATTTTCATGTTCGCTATCAGAATTTCAAAGCCTCAATTGCCATTGAGGACGGTCGAATTTTGGCTGGAAGCATTCCACCCAGGCAACTTAAATTGGTACAGGCGTGGGTGGAACTGCACCAGGATGACTTGTTAGCCAATTGGACGCTCGCCTTGAATGGTGAAGAACTTTTCCGCATTGCACCTTTACAGTAAAGGATGCATCATGAACGAGTTACTTGATGTAGTCCAAGTCAAGGCTGGACATGGCTTTACGCTGGAGTTGGAATTTGAGAATGGTGAGCGGCGTATGTTCAATATGACATCAATAATGGATAAAAAGCCTTTTTCCAGACTGAGGGATACGGGGGCTTTTTTTGCAGCCCATGTTGATTACGGCACTGTCGTTTGGCCTGGCAATATCGATATTGCACCTGAAACACTTTACGATCGCTCAGTACCGATTGAAGAATGAAAATGAGGTCAAGTTGGGGAAACATGGAAATTCGAGACAGATTACGTTTTAGGAATCGGTAGCGATAGTCTCATCTCCAACTCAAAGTGATTACTGCAAAACATGATCATCATTTTGGCCTCTAGCCCTTACCAGCATTGCATAGTTAGCTAGTTTTTTGGTAGCAAATCTGTCAATGTGAGTCGGCACAAAAGACCTGGCTATGATGCTTCCACCCGTGTGTGGACGTGCAATGAAAGTGCTTCGTGGGTCATACCCAAACTTTTCGGCAATCCATAAAATTCAATACCAGATAAGGGATAACCATGACAACACTGCAATCTTCAGCGCCAACTTTTGATGATGTGTGGCGAACCATTCAAGAACTGGCTTTGATGAGCAAGGAAACCGATCGAAAGTTTGATGATCATCTGGAACAAATTTCGAAATTCAAAGTCGATTTTCCAAGATTCAGCAAATTCTGCGTTTTTGGTGCGGTCGTAGCGACGGTTATCTCCGATGAGGTAGGCGAGTACGCTGTCCGCAAGGGGTTGTTTGTGCTGGCACAGTCAGGCGATGCTGTCAAAATTCTTAACGACGATGCTTTCAAACCACAGCAGTGGTGAAGACAGACAGAGCACGTTGATAGTAGGGTCAGCGACAGTTCAGCTAATCGTTCCCATGCTGGAGCGTGGGAACGCAGTCATAGATGGACGCTACAGCGTATTGGTGCCTGACACCCCTTGAGCGTTTGGACGCGCTTGTTTCGGTTTCACGCCGCTTGAGCGGCACAAAGATGCGTTCCCATGCTGGAGCGTGGGAACGATATAAAAGTGATGTGGCTTTGCTTGGGTGCAACATCCAAATCCCCCCTAACCCCGCTTTTTCAAAGGGGGGAATGAGAACGGTTAGCCTATTTGGGCAAAGCGCTGTATTTGTCCCCCCTTTGAAAAAGGGGGGTTAGGGGGGATTTGGTTTTTGTGTTGCACCACATCACTTTGAAACGCACCCCTTGCAGGCAGTAGTTTGCAGTGTCGTTACGCCTACCCAGACGCGCCGCCAGTAGCCCACTCGGGCGCGTTCAACTGAAGAATCTAGGATAATCTAGCTATATGGACATTCTTTTTACCTTATTTGATTTTATTTTGCATGTTGACCAACACTTGCAAACGTTTGTACAAAACTACGGCATCTGGGTGTATGCGCTGTTGTTTTTGATTATTTTTATTGAAACCGGCGTGGTGGTGATGCCTTTTTTACCAGGCGACTCTTTGTTGTTTGTGGTGGGTGCCATGTGCGGTGTAGGGCTGATGAGCTACCCACTGTCGATAGGGCTGTTGCTTTCGGCTGCCATTCTAGGCAATCAGTCCAACTACACCATTGGCCGTTATTGCGGCCCCAAGGTGTTTGGTTGGGAAAACTCGCGGTGGTTTAACAAAAAAGCCTTTGAGCAAGCTCATGCGTTTTACGAGAAATATGGCGGTATCACCATTGTGGCCGCACGGTTCATGCCGTTCTTGCGCACCTTTGCACCCTTTGTAGCCGGCGTGGCGCAAATGACACGCAGTCGCTTTACGTTTTTTGATGTGACGGGCGGCATGTTGTGGGTGGGAGGCATCGTCACTGTGGGCTATTTTTTTGGCAACATTCCCTGGGTCAAACTGCACCTGGACAAAATTATCTGGGCCATGATTTTGGTTCCTGGCCTGTTGGTGCTCGCTGGGGCCTGGCGATCGCGAGGGAAGTCAGCCTGAGAGAATTCGTGGTCTCATCAGGGATGTCTGGCTTATCCATCGGGACAGTCTGGCAAGGGTGCGTTTCAAGCTAGATTCATCAGTTGAACGCGCCGCTAGTAGCCCAACCGGGCCCGTTCAACTGAGGAATCCAGGTTGAATCGCACCCGTCAACAATAAGTTTTGTCAATTCAGTACAAAAATAATCGGCACGTTCAACTCAATGTCTTGTGCAATCCCTGCCTTTTTACTCGGGCGGTAACGCCTGGACAAAGCGGTGCGCAGCGCTGCTTGATCAAGTCTGTCGTAACCGCTGGATTGTGTAATTTTTCCAGACTCGGCAATGCCGTCTTTGCCAATCAGAACATGCACCACTACGCGGCCTTGTTCGCCCAGTCTTTGACTGAGAGCGGGGTAGGCCGACACAAAATTGTTGAGGTAATCTGCATCACTTGAGAGCAGTTCCACGGTCGGTTCGGACGGGAGAGTCTCATGCGTCGGTGAGACCGCTACAAAAGGCTCATCCGATGGCGTCAATTCTCCAGAATCAGAATTCAATACCGATGTGTTTTGTGGTCCTGGAATCAAAACGACTGGCGCTGGCGTGGTTGATCTCTTCTCAAGATGAAGTTGAGAAGTGCGTAGAGGAACAGTTTTGACGAAAGGATGCATCCACTGAACACGGTTTTCAGGTGGGTGAATATCAAAGCGAACTCGCAGAATGGTGGGAGACGTTGAACTGTCAGTATGTGGTACTTCCCAAGACAACAAAATAGCCAAGTGGCATAACATGACGGCAAGGCTCAAACAGGTGACTTTATACAGACGGCAGTGCTTTTTCATAACAATATTTTTATTAGTCAAATACTTACAAACCATTATTGTTGACCATATCCTAATCACCCAGCATAAGGTAACCGTTTAGACCTCATGTCAAATGCAGTCATTCCCGCAAAGGCGGGTGCGTTTCAAAGTGATGTGGTGCAATACAAAAACCAAATCCCCCCTAACCCCCCTTTTTCAAAGGGGGGAACAAATACAGCGCTTTGCCCAAGTAGGCTAACCGTTCTCATTCCCCTCCTTTGAAAAAAGGGGGTTAGGGGGCAATGGCACTACCTTAAGCATTAGTTCTATAAAAACAATAGGTTAGTAAAAAGTGTAGGTCGGGTTAGCCCGAAGGGGTAACCGTTTAGACC
>CAIYWD010000212.1 GCA_903929815.1 uncultured beta proteobacterium | reverse complement strand
GCAGTTTTGTTTCGTTCATATTGATCATCATTCATGGATGATCAACCTGTTTGCGATGAGATGGCTAAATTTGCCCCGTTGGGCTCATTTCTGGGTGGAAATACGCAAGCCGTTCAGGCTCATACCTCATTGGACAAGGCTCTTGTCTTTCATCCTTCATCTTATGTGATAGCATTTAACGATGAAAATCGTGATGGACACCGACACCCTTGTTGCTGCGTTGCGCAGCCCAACCGGTGCATCGGCAGAGTTACTGCGCAGAGCCAGACGGGGTGAGATGACCCTTGCAGCCAGCGTCAGCTTGTTCATGGAATATGAGTCGGTGTGTTCAAGACCCGAACCTATTCAGGCAGCCGGCCTCGATGCCAAAAGCGTAGGCATTTTTCTGGACGGCCTGGCGCACATCGTGATGCCTGTTGAAGTGCATTTTTTGTGGCGACCCCAATTATGTGACCCGTCGGACGAGCTGGTGCTGGAGGCTGCCATGAACGCATCGGCACAGGCGCTGTTGACCTTCAATCTGAAACATTTTGCCCGCGCCGCAGATCGTCTGGGTTTGCGCGTTTCGCAACCCGGCCCATTTTTAAGGAGTTTGTGATGAGCCAGTTAACCACCTATCCACTGCGCCTGCCGCGCTCCCTCCGAACCGGTGTCGAGCGTTTCAGCAAGCAAGATGGCATCAGCATCAACCAGTTTGTCAGCATTGCCGTAGCCGAAAAGCTGGCCATGCTGCAAGCCGAGGTCTATTTTGCCGAGCGCAGCGCCCGCGCTGACATGAGCGCCTTTGATGCGCTGATGCAGCGCACCACAGGCGTTGCACCTCAAGCCGGCGATGAGATGTGAGGAAGGTTGGATGTGATGGCAAATTCGGCTCTGGCATCTTTTGCATGGAGCCCTTCAACGCCTGCGACAACACTGCGCGACGGCTATCGGTGATCGATCAGCGCAGTCTGGACGTGCTGATTCAGCTTCATTATTGATAGCTACCAACGTAAGCTACATAAGGGCTGGAGGCCGATTTTATGCTTAAATCTGGTTCATTGTCTGCTGCCAGGCCGCACACAGCGCCGCTGCGTCGTTCAGGGCATGGTGGGCGAAGAACCCCTGCGATGTGGGTAGCTAAAAAAAACTGGCGATGGCAACGGCATGCGACTTCGCCTGTCGCATCTGGAGACTCTAATTGACACAGCGTGAAGCCAAACGCCAACCAACACCCTCATTCACCCATTCACTGACAGGAGAGAACCATGAGTTTTGAGACCATGAAAATCATGCTTGCCAAGGCCTACGATCAACATGTCAAGGCCGTCCGATCAAGGCAGCAGGCCGGTCATGGCCGTGCAATCGTCGGTCGATCAGCAGCAAAACAACCTGGAATCCCGGTTTTGTCTGGCGCAACCGGCATTGGTAAAACCGCCTGCGTCACGCAGTTTGCCAGCCAAAAAGGTTTTGAACTGCTGGAACTCGATGGTGCTTCCATGCCGTCGAGTTACCTGGCGACCACCATGTTTGTCGCGATCCAACAGATTATTTCAAAGGAAACAACCGGGTGTATTGTGCTGATTGATAATATTAACGAAGCGGACGCCGAATGGCGGGCATTGCTGGATCAATATGCCGAACATTATTTTGATGCGCTTGTGAATATTGCGGATGCAGCAGCACCGGGTGGTATTGAAAAAGAGCGGCAGCAAATCAGCCATTTACCTGAGAATTTGTTTGTGATTGGTGAACAAAGGCCGGATTGAACACGAGAAGTCGGCATCGGTTCAATCTATTGTGTGATATACGCCATGTTTTGGGTCTGGATCGTTCATTTGAGCCTGCCCCTTTAATGAAGTAGGTATTACTATGGCATATAGATGCAGTCGAGCATTGCTGTCCTATTTTCCCAAATACGCCTATCAGCAAGACCTAGTGGCCTAGGCTCATTCCACCAAGAACTTGATTGAATTGGGCCGATAACAAAATCCCAGTAGTTTATTAGAGTAATTGAGTTCTGTCCTGTTTTATTGCTAATACCAAAGGCATTGTAAATATTATCCTTATTGAGACTATTTATACACACAAATACGTCAGGGCGTTTCATTGCCAACAATCGTGAAGCTGTAGGGATGCCACCTTGCCGGGTTGAACCTGCAAAGGCATTGTTAAAATGAGTCAAAAAACTGTTGTAATGTGAAGGAGCAACAGTACCAGTAGCAGGAATAGCATTAAGTGCATCAGATATTCCAACGGCATTTTTAAGTATTAAACTCGCGAAGCAGCCATTCCCACTCATACCACCAAACCAACCCCAGCCATAACTTTTCAAACTCGGCTGACCTCTGTGATAAGTACCTGCAATGGCTCTGCGCTCATCATCATTCATCTTTGAAAAACAAATGCTATTAACGAATAGTCTATTGATGCATTTAAGATTTTTTAATCGCTCTTGGATGCTATTATACCTCTCCGCACGAACATGTACAAGATAATCTATCCATGATAAATTTACAGGATCTACATTAGTGTTTGCTAATGGTTTTTTTGTAGGATAAAAGTTCTCTAATTTTTCAAGACTATTTTTATTAAGCTTATATTGAGATTCATAATCAGCAATAAAATCATTCGTAGGAATTATTGCATTATTAAAGCAATTATCTATAAAATCAAAAATATTTCTTAATTCTTGATTTTCATCACCGATACTCCAGGATAATTTAATACTAAACTCAATATTTTTTTCAAATGCAGACCGTGTAAGATTATGACTTCCAATAATTGCTATTCTAGTATCATTTTTTTTAAATAAATAAACTTTTGGATGAAACAAATTTTTGTTTGTCGGTTCATTGCATCTGAACTTACTCCCCGCGACTCTTATAAAATCTCTAAGTATGTCTGGTTTCGTTTGAAAAAAATGTGTCCCAATAATTATTTTATCTATTTTATCATGATGCTGATTAAGCATCGCATTGACGACATCACAATAACCAGCCCAAGCAACCGCAACAGAGAATTCATCACATATTTGTAACAAGTTGAGAGTTACTTTATTGACTTCAGAACTTCTAAGGGTTTTTATTTTCACAGTAGGTCTCGTTTATGGTAAATAGTGTCTGAAAGAATGTCATTTTTTACAAAAATCATATAAGGTGGATGCCGTGAATCAAATAAACCCAACTTTCCCCCTGCCGTGCAACTTGACCAAAGCCTCCTGCGCCAGGAGACGCAAGAACTCAGCCGCATTCAGCCGCTCACTCAACCCCACCCGGTTCTTGCCAACCACCGCAAAATCCCCCGGTGCCAGGCCTTCAATCCGCCTGACCTGATCGGCCACCAGCTCAGCCTCGTCCATTGTGCCACCCAGCCGACAAAACTCTTGAGCAAACATGCCCCAGCGTTGCTCTGGCTTCAGATAGTCAAACGAAATTTTGTGGCTGAACCGTCGCAGGCTGGCCGGCTCGAACTGCGCCATCAGGTTGGTCGTGGCCATGAAGATGCCTTCAAAGTCTTCCAACTGGGTCAGCATTTCATTGGTTTGCGTCACCTCCCACCGCTGCGCTGCCCCGCTGCGGGACATCAGAAAACTGTCCGCCTCATCAAGCAGCAGCACCGCATCTTCGTCTTGCGCCTGCTCAAACATGGCGGCGATGCGTTGCTCGGTGCCGCCAACATACATGTCCAGCAGGTCAGACGCGCGCTTGATCAGAATCGGCTTGCCCAGTTCATCGGCAATGTGCCGCGCCAACTGGCTTTTGCCAGTGCCAGACGGTCCATACATGACCATGCTGGCGATTGGGTGCGCACACAGGCCGCGCAAGATGGCAGGGATGTCGGCATCGGTGTTCAAAAACGCCAGGTTGTATTGCGTGTGCTGCGTGGCCTTGAGGTTTTTTCGGGTCTGTCCCAGCAGGGCGCGGCTGCGTTGCAGGGTCTGCTCGGTATATTGCCAGGCCAATTCGGGGTTGGTGGGGGCGCTCAAGCTGGCCACCCGTGCTGCCCGCTCCAGTTGCGCCGGCAGCAAGTCGTCAAGTTCGGCAATGGCCCCCAGGGCTGCGGCGTTGGGCGCGTGTTCGCCCAGGTGGCTGGTGGCGATGCGCAGGCGCACCTGGCGCGGCGGGATGCGCAGGGCTACCGAATAGTCAAAGCGGCGCAAATAAGCATCGTCGATATGCGTGTCATTGGTAATCCAAAGGGTGGGCACCAGGTTGTCCTCCAGCGCGCGGTTGATCCACGCTTTGCCGCCATTGCTGGCCGGATTGCCCATCAGCATCGCCAAAAAGCTGCCAGACGACTGGCCGGGCAGCACGTCTTCGACCTCGTCAAACAACAGTGCCACTTGGGTTTTGCCTTTGAGCACGCGCTGGCAAAAGTTCAGGCTGCGCAGCCGATCTTCGCCGCTGATGGGGTCGCCGTCTTCGTCGGCGTGACCAATGTCGTACAAACTCAAGCTGCATTGCGCGGCCAGCGCTTTGACAAATTCGGTTTTGCCGGTGCCGGGTGGCCCGTAAAGCAACACATTGGCCCCTTTGGCCTGGGTTTGGCAGGCACCCGTCAGGTAGGCGGTGATCAACTGCGCGTCCTTGGCCAGGTGCGGAAAATCGCCCAGCGTCAGGGTGCCCGGTTTGGACTTTTGCAGCACCCGGCTGCCAAGTTCGTCGTCGCTGGTCAAGTTGTCAAGCATCAGGCTTTGCAGATCACGCACCAGGGTGACTTTGCTTTCGATGTCAGCTTCGTCATCATGCTCCACGCAGACCAGGCCTGAGCTAACCAAAACGCTGTCGCTGCGGATGGCCTTGCGAACCAGATCGGGGGGCTGGCCGGTCAGCGCTGCCAGGAGGCTGGCCATGCCCTGGTCTGTGGTGGGAATGGAATGGCTGGCCAAGGTATTGTGAAAGTTGCCAAAGCAACTGATGCAGGCGGCAAAGGTCAGCACTGCGTGTTCGGTATCGGTCAGGTTGATCATGCGCCCGAGCCGGTCAATGTTCAAAAACAAGGGCAAATCAGGCCGCACACCTATCAAGCGCAATTCAGCCCGGCGGCGCTTGAGCATTTGGGTCAACTTGCGCCGCTGCGCGTCTTGGCTTTGCTGCGCCGGGCGGGTCTTTGGCCTGTTTTTCCGTGTTGGCAGCCTGGGTAAATCAGCCTCTGAATCGTCGTCAAAATCGAGCAGACAGTCCTCGTCCTCATCGTCGGGAGCATTGCGCAATAGGGTGTGCAACCCGGGCAGCCCGGTGGTACTTATGAAATCATCATTGGCGAAAAATCTGATCAAAGAGCCAGACGGTGGTCGTTCGATCCATTGCCGATGGATGACCATATCGATGAGCCAGATCCCCAAAAGGACACGGTATTCATCGAGGTGGGCATCAAGATCAGCATGGTCGGTACCACGCGGCTTGGTATCAATGTTCAAGAAACGGGGCATTGGGGGGAGTTGGGGCTTTTGGCGCATGGCGGGTTCCTGTAAAAAAGTGGCGATGACACCAGTGTGCAGCCCCAATGCGACGCACTGTGCCGCTTGGGTAAAAAAATTTGCGCGATGGGTTTTAGCCTGCTTGCGGCGGTGGTGGAGGCGGCTGGCGTAACGCATTGAGCCTGTCCACCAGTGCATCAGGGGCAATCACCCGCACCCGGTTGCCGTAGCTCAGCAGCCAGGCCTGCAAACTGCTGGTTTCATACACTGTGGCACTGACTCTGAGCCATTGGTCTGACAGCAGTTGTGTCTGCTGGTCGTCGGCCAGCGCGTATTCGAGCATCTTGTTTTGTACGGCCGGGGCAAAATCGACCACCAGGGCAATCTCATCATCGCTGGCATAAAACTCATTGAAGCCCCACGCCACATAGTCCAAAAAATCTTGCACATCTGGCAAAGTGGCTGGATCGTAGCTGCGTTGCGCCTGGCTGATGCGGTGCATGGCGTAGGTGGTGTAGTCTTCGTGCTTGGCGCTGTAGGCCAGCAGGTACAAGGTCTGGTTGGAGGCCACGATACCGGCGGGCGAGACAGTGTGTTGAACCGATACGCCTTTGGCCCGGCTGTGCGTGAATGTCAACTGCTCTTTAGCCCGTAGCGCCTCATACACCGCAGCAAGCACATCGGCATCCACCCCGGGTGGGTGAAGTTGTATGCCTTCGCGCTTGCTGGTCAGGCGCTCGTACCAGGGGTTGTCCGGATTCTTTTGTGCCAGCAGGTTGCGTGACTCGGCAACCCAGGGTTTGAGCGCGCCCACCAGGTTTTTGGGCAGGATTTCTTCAAGCAAGCCCTCGGCCAGGTGAAAGGCCAACGCTGCATTTTGATCCAGCACCGGCAACACATAACGGGGCCTGCTGTCCTTGGGGATCGACCAGACTTTGCTGCGGCCACGCGGGTTGCAGTCCAGGCCATAGTCGGCGGCCATTTTTTCCAAATCACGCTGCAGTTGGCGCTGCGTGACCTCACCCTTGCCAACCGCTTTCCATAGATCGCTGGTGCTCATGGCACCATTTGCATTCAACTGGTTGAGTATCTTCAGGTGTCGGGTCTGATGCTTGCTGAATTCTGTGCGGCCAAAAATCCGCCCGGTGGCATCGTCCAGACCGTCTTGCTGCGGCAGTGTCGCCATGGTTTTGCTCCTTTGTTAAATTTGATATTCTATGCGGCACCGTGTGTCGCATTGGTGGTGTGAAATCAACCCCGTGTGTTTCACATGAACCCTTGAAGGAGAGTACCCATGACAATCTGGAAAAACTGCTGCGCTGATATTTATTACGCCGATGATGGCGCTGCACTCAACGACCCCGGCTACGAAGTGCGCATCACTGAAGGCGAGATGGTGATCTCGTATGAAGGCGGGACCGGCTGGGTCAACTACGCAGGCCGCGATATGGGCGGCGGCCACTTTGCCCTGCACAGCCCCGAGGTGAATGGACGCGCCATGCTGCACCGCGCACAAGACAGCGCCGTCATCGAGGGCAACTGGTCTGAAAACGGCTGCCACGGCATGTGGCGGATTCATTTGCTGGCTTGAATGACAATTTTTTTGAAGGAAAACACCATGAGTTATGCAGTACTGGTGCTGGAGCGTCCCTGGTGGCCGGTGAGCCAAGACCCAGCGCAAACATCGGTAGCCCCGTTTCTGGACGGCTTATCGCGGCTTGATGACCTATCGGTTTTTTACGCCACCTTTTTTGATGCCCGCAGCTTTGGGCAGGCGCTGGAACATCTGATGGATGCGCGCAAACTCGACGGCATCAAGAAAGTGATCATCTATGTGGCCAGCCACGGCTCAGGCGCACGCATTGGCGGCGAGAACGGGCCGGGCATCAACCTGACCACGGTGTTTGACCGCATCGCCCAACACGGCAAGGGCAAAGTAGCCGGTGTCATGCTGGATAGTTGCGATGTTGGCATGCAGTACGAAACCATTGCGCAGGGCATGGTGGATTCAAACATTCGCTGGGTGACTGGCTTTGCCGCATCGCTGGACTGGCTGACCGCCACCACCATCCACCTGCACTTGCTGTCTGCCCTGAGCCAGCTCGAAGTGGCACAACTTCAGACAACCTGATCTCTACACCGTCTGCCTAACCTCTGTGTTGTAAAAAATACATATAAATCAAATGTCTAATAGAAAATACAGGGATTCCTGATTGCTGACGCATCCACATCCTCGGATTTTGCAAAGATACCATCTTG
>CAIYWD010000211.1 GCA_903929815.1 uncultured beta proteobacterium | reverse complement strand
GCAATGCTAGGCGCAAATCGTGCGGTGTGGCCCAGCCACATAAGCGATTTGTAACGACGCAGTGCGCCCAAATCTGACGAGCCAAATGCACAACTTATTATTGACCATATCCTTAGGGGGGGATTTGGTTTTTGTATTGCACCACATCACTTTGAATCGCACACCTTTTCTACAACGTCCATCCAGGTTTTTTGTGTTCCAGATGGTATCTCAACATTCAAAACACAACCCCCACTTCCTTTTGAGCAACCTCCATGAATTCACGCCACCCTGATGCCATTCCCTGCTCCATACTTACATTTGATGTTGTGATTGTGGGCAGTGGCCTGGCAGGTTTAAGCGCTGCCTTGCTCTTGGCTTCCACTCAAAAAGTGGCCATCATCACCAAACGTTCTCTGTCTGAAGGCTCTAGCGGCTGGGCGCAAGGGGGAATTGCTGCGGTCTGGAACAAAGACGACAGCTTCGATGCCCATGTCAACGACACCCAGATTGCAGGCGCAGGTTTGTGTGATCTGGATGTCACCCGATTTGTAGTGGAACACGCGCCCCAGGCTATTGCCTGGCTACAGCGTATGGGCGTTTTGTTTTCGCAGGAAGATGGCCATTTGCACCTGACGCGCGAAGGAGGCCACAGTGCGCGGCGCATTGTGCATGTAACCGATGCCACCGGAGCAGCCGTTCAAAACACCTTGATAGAGGCTGTGCTCAAAACCCCCAACATCACCGTGTTTGAACAGCACACCTTGGTAGATGTGCTGACCACGGACAAGCTGGGGCTACCCGGACATCGTTGCTGGGGTTTGTATGCGCTGAACAACGCCACAGAACAGGTCATCACCTTTGGGGCAGCGCACACCATTTTGGCCACTGGCGGTGCAGGTAAGGTTTATCTTTACACCACCAATCCCGATACTGCCACCGGCGATGGCATTGCTGCCGCCTGGAGAGCGGGTTGCAGGGTGAAAAACATGGAATTCATCCAGTTTCACCCCACTTGCCTTTACCACCCTCACGCCAAGTCATTTTTAATCAGCGAAGCCGTTCGTGGTGAAGGGGGGCGATTATTGTTGCCTGACGGCACACGCTTTATGCCTCAGCATGACGTGCGTGCGGAACTCGCCCCGCGAGACATCGTGGCACGCGCTATTGATTTTGAAATGAAAAAAGGGGGCTTCGATTGCGTGTATTTGGACATTTCGCACCAGCCCTTGCATTTTTTATTAGAACATTTTCCCAATATTTACGCACGCTGTCTGGAGCTGGGCATTGATATTTCAAAGCAACCCATTCCGGTTGTGCCTGCAGCACACTACATTTGTGGCGGAGTACTGGCTGACTTACATGGCTGCACCGATGTGCCAGGGCTTTACGCCATTGGTGAAACTGCCTGTAGCGGGCTGCATGGGGCTAACCGACTAGCGAGCAATTCACTGGTGGAATGTATGGTGTTTGCACAAGCCGCCGCAGACGACATCATTCAAAACCCAGGTCTCACGCCCCCTGCTTTGCCTGTCTGGGACGACAGTCGTGTGAGTGATGCGGATGAGACCGTGGTCATTTCGCACAATTGGGATGAACTGCGCCGCTTTATGTGGGACTATGTGGGCATTGTTCGCACCAACAAACGGCTTGATCGTGCAGGGCATCGCATTGCCCTGCTGCGCGGTGAAATTCAGGAGTTTTACGCTCACTTTCATGTCACCCGTGATTTGCTGGAACTGCGAAATTTGGTTCAATTAGCTGATTTGATAGTTCGTTCTGCCCAATCCCGCCATGAAAGCCGTGGTCTGCATTTCAGCCGAGATTATCCCAACCTGCTGCCACATGCTCAGCCTACCATTTTGAACCCCCAGGCTTCCCATTCAACGGGTGCGTTTTAAAGTGATGTGGTGCAATACAAAAACCAAATCCCCCCTAACCCCACTGGCACTACCTTAAGCATTAGTTATATAAAAACAATAGGTTCAGACAACCTGATCTCTACACCGTCTGCCTAACCTCTGTGTTGTAAAAAATACATATAAATCAAATGTCTAATAGAAAATACAGGGATTCCTGATGGCTGACGCATCCACATCCTCGGATTTTGCAAAGATACCATCTTG
>CAIYWD010000210.1 GCA_903929815.1 uncultured beta proteobacterium | reverse complement strand
CGCTTATGTGGCTGGGCCACACCGCACGATTTGCGCCTAGCATTGCATCTTTAACTCTGACGGCCAAATGCACAACTTATTGTTGACCATATCCTAACCCCCCTTTTTCAAAGGGGGGACAAATACAGCGCTTTGCCCAAATAGGCGAACCGTTCTCATTCCCCCCCTTTGAAAAAGGGGGGTTAGGGGGGATTTGGATGTCGCACCCAAGCAAAGCCACATCACTTTGAAACGCACCCATGTGGAGCAGCCAACATGGCTACCTGCAATGAGAAGAGTTAGGCGAATTCATTCGCTTATTTTAATATTAAAAAGATAGCAATCTATGCAAGCTGGACGGGCGCTAGAGGCCGATTTGTTATACAAAAAAACTCACTCAAGTTCGCGCAGTCTGACAGATAAATATTGCCCCATTCACATCACTTCCGCGTCAGACCGTTTGTTTTGACACGACGGGCTACCAGTTTTCTACAGCATCGCTTTCAAGGTCGCCTCATCAATCACCGGCACACCCAAGCTCAGCGCTTTGTCTAGTTTGCTGCCTGCCTCTGTTCCAGCCACGACAAAGCTGGTTTTCTTGCTGACCGAGCTTGAAACCTTACCACCGGCAGATTCAATCAGGGCTTTGGCTTCTTCGCGGTCAAGTGTGGGCAAAGTGCCTGTCAATACAAAGGTTTTGCCACTCAATGGCGTAGGTGTAGGTGACTGCAACAAAGGCTCGCCCTCGGACCAGGTGATGCCGCAGGCGCGCAATTGCGCGACCACTTCGCAATTGTGGGGCTGATCAAAAAAAGTGCGCAAGCTTTTGGCAACAATGGGGCCAATATCTGCCACCTTTTGCAATTGTTCCTCTGTCGCTGCCATGATGGCATCGAGGTAACCAAAATGTCTGGCGAGTTCTTTGGCCGTGGCCTCGCCCACATGGCGTATGCCAAGACCAAATAGAAAACGCGGGAGTGTGGTTTGCTTTGATTTTTGTAGTGCCTCAAGCATATTCAGTGCGGATTTATCGGCCATTCTGTCTAAATTTGCAAGGGCTGTCTGGTCAAGTCGGTACAGGTCTGGCAATGTCTGGATGAGGCCATCATCGACCAATTGATCGACCAGTTTGTCGCCCAAGCCTTCGACTTCCACCGCACGGCGCTGTGCAAAATGCAAAATGGCTTGTTTGCGTTGGGCGCTGCAAAACAGACCGCCAGTACACCGGTAATCGGCCTCGCCCTGTTCACGAACCGCCACACTCGCACACACAGGGCAGACATGGGGCATGCCAAACACGACACCACGCTCAAGGTGAGGGCTGGGTTCAACAGGCATCACCACACGAACGACTTCGGGAATCACATCGCCAGCGCGGCGAACCACCACGGTATCGCCTACGCGCACATCTTTGCGACGTGCTTCGTCTTCGTTGTGCAAAGTGGCATTGGTGACAGTCACACCACCGACAAAAACAGGAGCCAGCTTGGCCACGGGTGTGAGCTTACCGGTACGCCCTACCTGAACATCAATAGCCAGCACCGTGGTAAGTTGCTCTTCTGCAGGGAATTTGTGCGCCACCGCCCAACGGGGTTCACGCGTGACAAAACCCAATTGACGTTGCCACGCCAGGCTATCCACCTTATAGACCACGCCGTCAATATCAAACCCCAAACCATCGCGCTGCTGACCGATGGCGTTGTAATACGCTACCAATTCTGTAGCTCCACACGCCCTATTGACAAGGGCTGAGACCGGAAAACCCCATTGTTTCAGTGTCTGCAACAAATCAAAGTGAGTCTCAAACGCGGGGCCACCTTCTGCAGAAGGTGACACTTCTCCCAGCCCATAAGCAAAAAAGCTCAATGGACGCTGGGCGGTCAGGGTGGGGTCTAGCTGGCGAACAGCACCGGCGGCGGCATTGCGCGGATTGACAAAGATTCTTTCGCCTTTGGCCCCGGCTGCAATTTTTTGGCGCTGACGCTCGTTCAATGCTTCAAAATCATCACGTCGCATATAGATCTCGCCGCGCACCTCTAAAACGTGTGGAATGGGTTGAATGGGTGGAATGGATGGAGAAGCCCTGCCCTGCCCTGCCTCACATAGTCGCAACGGAATTTGCCCGATGGTTCGAATATTGTGCGTCACATCTTCACCGGTTTCGCCGTCGCCTCGGGTGGTGGCCTGAACTAACACACCCTGTTCGTAGCGCAGATTGATGGCCAGGCCGTCAAATTTGGGTTCTGCCACATAAACCACCGCTGCATCAATAGGCATCAAACCCAGTTCACGGCGAATGCGGGCATCAAAATTCTCTGCGCCTGCTGCGGATGTGTCAGTTTCGGTACGAATGCTCAGCATGGGCAAAGCATGGCGAACGCTCGAAAATTGGTCTATCGCTTTGCCACCGACACGCTGGGTGGGAGAGTCAGGAGTCAGGAGTTCGATGTGACTGTTTTCAAGCGCCTGGAGTTGTGCAAACAGACGGTCGTATTCAGCATCGGGCACACTGGGATCGTCTTGGACATAGTAGCGGTGCGCATAGGCGTTCAGCGTTTGGCGCAACTGTGCTATCTGAATTGAAACAGGTGTATCAAAAATGGATTCGTTCATAGAGGCAACATGAAAATCAGGAAAACAAACGACGCGCCAGCGGCGAGCCTGCCGAAAACTCACAACGATCCAGAGCGTCATACAAATGCGCCATCTCGTCTGCAATCGTTTCCATGGCGGCCTCAGTCAGTACCACGCCATTGTCATCGGTGATGCTGCCCTCCATGTCTGAGGCCAGCATCAAGGCGGCTTTGCGCATCTTGTCAAAGGCAAATTCATGGCGATTGACATGGGTCACATCCAGGGTCAAAACCACGTCGTTCAATACCGACTGTGTCGTGTTGTCCGCCATGGCCGCCTGCACATCAAAGGTCAAACTCAAAATGGAGGGCATACCGGCACTGCTAGCCGGCATCACCATGCGCCCTGCCGTGCCTCCAGCCACAAAACCATGCCGCGCTGCGGTTTTCAGCACGTAACTGGGACTCCAGGTGCTGCGTTGTGCGCGCAACACAAAGCGCAGTTGGGCATCATGATCGCTGGCAAACTGATCCAGCTCGCGCGCCCTGTTCACTTCGGTGTGCATCATCGGCACATTGAGCGTACCGTTCACAGTCTCGGCCAAACGCTGCGTATTTTGAATGAATTCTGAAAACTCAATATCAGTCAAAGCACCCGATCGGTTGGCCAGTTGCACACCGGTCTGCAACTGGGTGTAAAACTGATCTGACACTGGAAATTCCCAATGCAGCGTGCTCTGATTTTGGCCTTCGATGGCAAACGGCTTGCTACCAATACGCCGAACATGAGGCATAACTGACAGCAAAGCCCTGCCCGTCAAGGGAGCATCGAGCGTAATGGGTGCAATGGCATCAATGAGGGCATCAAGACCTGGTTTTTTTTCAGGAAAAGACAATACAGGTGACCCAAACGGCCTATCCATCACCCCTGCATCCACCAGTGAAGGCTCTTTCACAACCGGCGGATGCCAGTCGCTTGATGCGGTATTTTGGGCTTGTTTAGGTGAACGTCGAGACACCTGCCATGCGCTGTAGGCCGCAAAAATCAGCAGCACCACAACACCCACCATCAATAAACCCACTTGCAAATCATTCATTTCCTTTTACCCCAGTTTGGTCATCGTGATGGCGGCATCCGTATCAACCGCCACACTTAAAAAAACTCCCCGCTCTTGCATCGTTACACCTGCTTGTTGGGTAGTGCCTCGATCAATAAGATGACTAAAAAATCAGCAAGGCGACAGCTTCATCATAATCCTGAATCTGTGACCTTAAAAAGCACCCTAGGATAGGGGCAATAATAAGTTGTGCATTTGACCGTCAGAGTTAAAGACGCCATGCCAGGCGCAAATCGCGCAGTGTGACTCAGCTAGATGAAGGTACGCCCAAATCTGACGAGCCAAAAGCGAAACTTATTATCCTAAATTCCTCGGGTGACCGCTTATTATCTACACTAAACTGTTATGAAAATTGATATTTATTACCTCGATGAAATGCACCTTTTGGGTGAGATCGTTACGCACCCGATTGAGCCGGTGATTATCAATAAATTTTTATAACGACTCCTCACCCTTGATGTATTAAAAATCAATAGGTTACGAATTATATGCTATGGATTTTAAGTCGAAAAATAACTATTTTCGAGGAAACTTCAAATCAAACTCTATAGCATACATTTGTAACTCATTGATTTATAACAAACGTAGGATACTGAGTGTTGACCGTATCCTTAATAATTTCAAACAACGTAGCACACAACACAATACCAGAGCGCGTTGTAACCGAATTTTGACGTAGAAAACTTTCGATTGGCTGTGCCAAAAGCGGGCAAGATGCCCACGCTCCCAAGAGGATCGCTATGATTTTTTATGGTACTGCACGTTAAAATTTAATGCGCAGTGAAGCCGTGAAAGCACGCCCGGCCTCTGGATAAATGCCGTTGGTGATACCCCCAGTGCAAACAAAAGCGCGGGTGTAGTAAGAGTTACCCAAGAGGTTGTTCACACCCACCGACAGTTCTACATTGTGCAACTGGTAGGCATGGCGTGCATCGACGACAGCATAGCCAGGAACGGTGCAAACATTATTAAAATCAACATATTGATTAGATACCATCACCACACCGACATTCGTTTTGTGTGCTGCCACAGGATGCCAGTCGGCACGCAGGCTCAATGTCTTGTGTGCAACAAGGGGGACACTCAGGCCGTTGTGTACACCTTGGGTAAAGGTGGCCTCACGCAGGCCGAGTGTGGTTTGCAGCGCCCATGTTTTACTTAAAATGTGCCGCGCTTCCAGTTCAATGCCTTGACGCAAGATGGGGTCAAAATTAACGTTGGCACCCTGGTTGGCTGGGTTCCATGACGTGGGATTGGGGACAGTGGGGTCATAACCGAGTTCGTTGGTCACACTGCTGCGGTAATAGCGAAGTTCAACGGGATTGTGCGTGTTCATCCATCGGCCGCCCACTTCAGTATCTCTGGATGTTTGTGACTGTAATACAGCACCCGGCAAGGTGTAGCCCAGTTCATCCACATTGGCTAAGCGAAAACTGTTGCCCACACGCCCATACATCAAAAATTGTTCTGACAAGGGCTGTGTTAGCCCTAGCTCCCAGGCACTAAACCCCGTGTCATGATCCAACTGTTCAATGTTTTCTGAACGGTAGCCCGCAAAAATACGGCTGCCCGAGACAAAAGTCACATCGTTTTGCGCATAAAAAGCCTGGCTGTTTTGTTCAACGACCGACCCATACACGCCTGGCACTGTGCGCTTCCATTTTGCCCTGTCGTGCCCCATTGACAATATATTGCGAACATTGCCCCAATTTGATTCGTGGCGGGTACGCAGTGCCAGGGTGCTGGCATCCACGTCGTAATGGTATGGATACTCACCCATCAAACTGTCCAGTGACTTGGTGCGCTGCCCCAAGTCCAGACCTAATTGCCATGCTCCCAGTTCAGCTTGAACCAACACGGTTTGGCGTGCGTTGTCAATCACTGCTTTGTCAGTCAGGGGCGAAGTTGTTTGAGAGGGGTTGGCTAAGTACTGCGCTGCTGTGAGTGCGCCCGGCAACTGGGTGTCCATGTCATCTTGTACATCGCTCACCCCCATGCGTAACCAGTCGTTGCTCCACTGCAAATGAACAGACCTGCCGTTGACATCTGACTTGAAATTGTCACGGTGGTTGTCTGCCTCGCGCTTGTTGCTGGCGATATCTATTGAAAAACCGCCTGAGGCTAATGTGCCACTGGCACGTACTTCACGCAAACCATAACTGCCCACAGCGGTGTAAATATCAGCTTGATTACGGCGCTCTGAACCTCGCCCCGCCTTTGTGGTCATCACAATCACGCCACCTGTAGCTCCTCCGCCATACAACACAGAACCACTGCCGCGCAGCACTTCAATTTTTTCAACCGAGTCAATGGCGATGCCTGCCAGTCGTGTGCCGCCCAAATCGGCCTCATTGAGCTTGATACCATCGACAATGACGACTTGGTTGCTACTGGCCATGCCACCAAAGCCGCGCAAATCAAGGTCGTAATCTCCACCACCGTACAAATCCAGATGTCCAGGGACACCTAACCATTTGATGAGCGCTTCATTCACAGTCGTTACACCTGAGCGCGCAATGTCTGAACGGGTCATCACGCTCACACCAAATGGCAAGGTGGCTGCAGAATCCACAAAACGCCTGGCCGATACACGCACTTCACTCAAGGTAGGTGTCTCACCAAGCGCCGAAAAAGTAACCAACGCAGCAGCAAAAATAGACGCACACAGGCGCACAAGTGCTGTAGAGCACATTAGGGATACACAAGATTTCATAAGAGGAAAAGAAACATCGAAAAGCCTTCTCCGTCTTCCCCGACGGTGCATGAGCATCACGGCTTTACGACAGACAACTGTCGTGCAACCACCATGTTGGCCGGTATCCGGGCTGGTGGAATCAACCGCCATCGTCTTCCCAAATACTCATTGGCATTCAGTGACTCTGATGACAGCAAAATCTATAAGATTCGTCCACTTACCGTTGCGGGGGCAGCGCAGGTTAGGATAGGGTGTCAGTTGATGGACACCACCCTGCTTCCCGTTGAACTGCAGCATGAGAACCACACCGCGAGCACCAACGCCATGAATTTTAGTGTCAGTCATCTGTTGTTTTATTTTTTTTGATAAAACCAGCCAGAAGAAGCAGTTCAATACGGTGACTGAACAAATTTAACGTTACGATTCATAAACCATGCAAACTCTGCCCATTGATCTGTCTATCAAACTTACCGCCGCTGTAGATGCCATGCCGGCGTTTCCTAAAAGTGTGCAAAAAATTTTAGAATTGACGCGTGATGTCAATAGCACACCCAAAGAATTGGTACAAGTCATTGAGCAAGACCCTGTGGTGACTGTCAAAATTCTCAAGACGGTGAATTCTGCTTACTTCGCACTTTCCAAAAAAATAACATCCATCAACCACGCTGTGGTTTATTTGGGCTTTAATACCATCAAAAATCTGGCCTTGAGTATTGCTGCGATGGGCATGTTGCCCTCTCGCAATGCTGCCGATTTTGATATCACTCAGTATTTGCTGCATTCACTCTCTACAGCCAGCATTGCCAAGCGCCTGGCGCTGCGTGTGAACCATGCTGACCCGACGGACTGCTTTATTGCCGGCCTGTTGCATGATTTTGGCAAGGTGGTGTTTGCGCAATTCATGCCTCAGGAGTTCAAGCAGGCGCTAGAAGACTGTCAAACTGATGGCTCATCACTTCACATCGCCTTGCGGCGAACCCTTGGCACTGACCACGCTGTAGTCGGTGCCATGTTGGCAGAAAAATGGCGCTTTGCTCCCGATCTGGTGGATACTATTGCCCTTCAGTATGATCCGTCCGGCAATTGTTCAGCCAACACGGCTTGTGTGTTCGCTGCCAATCAAATCAGCAAACAACTGGCCTTCGGTTTCGCGGGCAACCCCTATGTTCATTCTTTATGCGAGCCTGTAGCCAAGCATTTGGCTTCTTTGACATGGGATGAACTCATTGCCTCTTTGCCTGACCTAGATGCGTTGTTCGCTGAGGTCAAGGTTCTTGCAAATACTTAAAGATATGCTTAAAGGTACGGCATGAAAGTCAAATTTTGGGGAGTTCGTGGTTCCATTGCGTCGCCAGGTCCAAAAACCGTGCGCTATGGCGGCAACACCACCTGCATTGAAATTCGTACCGATCACAATGAGTTAATTATTTTGGATGCTGGTACGGGCATTTTTCCGCTATCGCAAACTTTACTCGGTGAACTTCCAGTCACTGCCAATGTGCTCATCACCCATTCGCATTGGGATCACATTCAGGGCCTGCCTTTTTTTATCCCCAACTTCATTCCAGGCAACACGTTGAGGCTGCATGGTGCTTTCAATCCAGTATCGGGCAAAGGTGTGGAACAGGTCATGGCTGTGCAGTTGCAATACAGCTATTTTCCAGTGCGCGAAGAAGAAATGAAAGCACGTATCCAGTATGTGACTTTAGCCCCTGAGCAAAGTGTACAAATTGGCAGTGCGACCGTCACGCCTTACCTGATGAACCATCCGGTGGTTAATTTTGGCTATCGGCTTGAGGCTAACGGAAAATCAGTGTTTTTCACGGGCGATCACGAACCTTCTTACAACATTTGCGCCCCCGATGACGAGGGTTATGACCAGTACCAGGCTTTTGTAGATGAAAAGCGAAATACCATTGATCGTGCGATGGCTGGTGTGGACGTTTTGATTGCCGACAGTTCTTACACTCACGCAGAATACCCCGCCAAAAAAGGCTGGGGGCATGGCACTTTTGAATCCAGCATTCAATATGCCAAGGCTGCCGATGCCAAAGTTCTGTACTGCACCCACCATGAGCCGACACGCAGCGATGATGCACTTGAAGCTGCGTTTGAACAAGCCCTGTCGCTTCATACGCACCAGCCAGGTGATCCCGACTATCGCCTCGCTCGCGAAGGCGAATGCTTTGAGTTTTAGAATGGTGTCATGAGGAGTTACTGCTGTGCGACGCATTGATTTTCTGCACACAGAGCCTCTCTATTGCATTGCTTCGACCCGCCATATTGAACAACTGGCTTTATCTGAACTTTTACCCCCTACCTTGATGCAGCGTGCCGGCTTGGCCGTGGCCAGGCTAGCCCTGGCCATAGCACCTCACGCTGAACGTTTTTGGCTGGCCTGCGGTAGTGGCAACAATGGTGGCGATGGTATGGAAGCTGCTGTTCATCTTCAGGCCTGGGGTAAACAGGTGGTGGTGAGCTTTTTGGGGCAGTCGCATACCCTGCCATACGATGCCGCCGCCGCATTCTTGCGAGCAAAAGAGGCTCAGGTTCCCTTTGTTGAAGAACCCCCCACTGACTTTGACATCTGCATTGATGCCTTGCTGGGCATTGGTGCGCGCCCCATTGAAGAGGGTAGCCGCCTGGCCACCTGGATAGAACACATCACACGCAGTGCCAAGCCTGTGTTGTCTGTAGATGTGCCCAGCGGCCTCAATGCTGACACCGGTGCCGTTGAAGGAGTGTGTGTCAAGGCCAGTCATACCCTGTGCATGCTGACCTTGAAACCTGGTTTATTTACAGCGCTGGGGCGCGATAGGGCGCAAACTGTGTGGCTTGACACGCTGGGTGTGGATGTGTCGCGGTTTGACCAGATTTTGGCCACTGCCAGGTTAGGCATGTCTGCGCCTGAGGTCCTGCGCCTTCATGCCTCACACAAAGGCAGTTATGGCGATGTGGCCGTCATCGGCGGTGCGCCTGGTATGGTGGGCGCTGCACTGTTGGCCGCCACGGCTGCCCTGTACAGTGGTGCGGGAAGAGTCTATGTAGGTCTGCTTGATGCCAACGCGCTGACGTGCGACACGCAGCACACCGAATTGATGTTTCGCACGCCACAAAGTTTGCTGAGTGCTTGTTCCAATCTCCACCATTCCACGATCTTTGTGTGTGGATGTGGTGCAGGTTGGTTAGCGGCAGAGCCTTTGGAGCAACTGCTGGCATCACAGGTGCCGCTCATCATGGATGCCGATGGTCTGAACGCCATTGCGGATACGCCAGCGCTACGGCATTTGTTGCAGGCACGCAGATCGACCACCACAGCTACCGTGCTCACACCCCACCCGCTAGAAGCAGCACGATTGCTCGGGTGCAGTACGGCTCACATTCAGTCCCATCGGCTTGCCAGTGCAGAGCAATTGGCGCAAAACTACGGCTGCACGGTGGTGCTCAAAGGCTCAGGCAGCATCATTGCCCGGCCTGATACTGTTTCTGTGATCAACCCCAGTGGCAACGCAAAATTAGCCACAGCCGGCACAGGCGACGTTCTGGCCGGCATGATTGCAGCGCGATTGGCACGCGGTTTATCGGCTTTTGATGCCGCCTGTCAAGCTGTCCATACGCACGGCGCGATCGCCGACTGCTGGCCTGATGGCCAAACCTTGACGGCTTCACAACTTGCCAAAGGGTACGCTTCGCGCCTGGTGTAGCTATATTAAATATAGCTACCAACGCATACTGCATAAGGGCTAGAGCCTGATTGGGTGATGTATGTGACAGAACTGAACAGTGCATGTCAATTCACGTGGAACACCGAAATGGTACGCACCAAACCGTCTGCCTGAACTCTGAGCGACTCCGCTGCTGCTGCACTTTGTTCAACCAGCGCAGCATTTTGCTGTGTTTTTGTGTCCATGTCGGCGACCATGGTGTTCACACCATGAATGGCATCGGATTGCTCGACAGTCGCCTTGGAAATCTCGGTCACCATGGTGCTGACTTGCTCAATGGATGCCATGATGCGGCGCATGGTCTCGCCTGCTGCATGAACCTTGTCGGTGCCAGCGGCCACCTGTTCTACCGATGCGCTAATCAGGCTGCGAATTTCTTTGGCTGCCGTGCTGCTGCGCTGTGCCAAACTTCGCACTTCGCTGGCCACCACTGCAAAACCACGCCCCTGCTCACCCGCCCTAGCGGCCTCTACCGCGGCATTGAGCGCGAGAATATTGGTTTGAAAAGCGATGCCATCAATCGTGCCAATAATCTCGCTGATGTGCTTGGCATGGACGCTGATGGCATTCATGGTGTTGACAACTTCATCGACATCGCTACCACCCTGCTTCGCCACGCGAGCAGCCTCGCAGGCGAGTTGGCTGGCCTGCGTCGCAGTCTCGGCGCTGTGCTTGATGGTCTTGGCCAAATCAGCAACAGACAACGAGGTTGTCTGTAAAGCAGATGCGGTTTGCTCTGTACGAATGGCCAAATCGTTATTGCCTATCGAAATTTCGCTGGCGGCGGTGTCAATTTGATCAGCACCACTGCGAATGTTGGCGATCATCACGTTGAGTCGTTGCGTGACCTCGCTCAAGGCGCGAAGAACCTGTCCGGCTTCGTCCGTACCATATTGAATGTCGCGCAAACTCAAATTACCATCTGCCACATCCTGGGCAATACTGACAGCACATCGCAACGGCTTGACGATTTGTCTTGCAATAAACCATGTCAGCAACATGCCAAAAGCCAGAGCAATGAGCGTCAATGCCGCAGAGGCCTGGTTGCCGACAGACAAACCCCTGGCGGCGCGGTCGCCGGTGATGTTGGCTGATTGCACCTCGTGTTTGAATTGCTCGGCCAACAAATCATGCGTTTGTGAATAGGCCGATTCAGCCACACTCATCATCACCGCGGCTGTGCTAACTTCCACGTCTTTCATCTCCAGGATATCAAGAGCAGCTCTGGTGTACTTTTTGAAAGCTGCGTCCAACTGCAGCATGCGATCGACAGCTTCAGGCGTACTGGTCAGTGTTTCACGTAAATGGTCAAGGGACTTCTGACTTTCCTTCAATTCAAAGCCAATTTTTGTGTCCAGCGCCTTGATAATTTCAGGCTTCAAACCCGCACCGGCAGAGGCCACGCTTTGCATCACCAGGGCGTTCGTCGCCACCACACGTTCCTGCGCCTGTGCCACCAGAACCACATTGACCATACTGTGCTGGATCAGCAGTTCCAATGTATTGGCGGTCTGGCGGGATGTCCATAAACCATGCAATGCCACCACCATCATGCACAAAAGCACCATCGCTGGTGCCAAAGCCACTTTGGACATCAGCGATAAATGGTCAAATATGGATTTCATGACTTGTTGTCGTGATCAAAAGACAGTTCAAAACTGAAGGCATTAGCGGTAAGCTCCTACCACCACGACGCCGTCAAATCCAGGAATACGCTTGACAAAACTGGACTTGGCCACTGCCTTTTTAGTGACAGGATGCGCCCAGTCATAGTCCACCCAACCTTCGCCTTTGTTCGCTCCCACTGAAACAAATTCACGAGCAAACGCCTTGCCGTTTTGATCCTTCATGTCGATCAGATTCTTGCCCACCAACTTTTCGTTCATGCCATGGGCTAAGACGTTGCCCGAAAAATCTTGCACAAACACATACAGGTCTTTTTTAACCCAGTTGGTTTTGTCGGTTGAAAAGTCTTTGAAAGCCTGGTCTTTGCCCACTTTTTTGATGTGCATCACCGCTGCGTTGACCATCGCCTTAGCCTCATCCTTAGTGCCGTAATCCTGAGCAAAAACAGGAACGTAAACAAAGACTGCAACACACAATGCAAGAAAAATTCGAACCAGTTTCATCGTACACCTCCAAAAAACCCACATTCTAAGGATATGGTCGAGTGCGATGCAAAATAATGGAAATTATTCTGCAGCTTGTAGAAGCGGCTTTTAGATGTGAGTTTGGGGTACGTTTCAAAGTGATGTGGTTTTTGTATGGCACCACATCACTTTGAAACGCACCCCGGTAAATCAGTGGGGTGGTAGGGCGGGGCATGTTGTGATACAAAGTTGTCAAAATGCTACGCAAATTGCAGCATTTGACGAGCAATGGTGTAACAGTACAGCGCCACCGGTATGAAGTCGATGTCCATGCCATCTAGCGTGGCGCGGCCTGTGTAACTGCGGGTAGTAACCAGCGGTGTGCGACTCAATGGGTGTTTGCTAGCCAAGGTCTGCAAGCCACGCAAATCGCCCAATGCCTGGGGGGAACGGTCAGACCACTTGACTTCGACGGCAAAGCTGGGTTTTTGGGTGCTGGGGTCAAGTGCTACTAGGTCAACTTCCAGGTCTTGGCGACCTTCACGCCATCTTGCGTAGTGCAGCGCGTTGCTCATTGTTGCACTGTGCAACCACTGGCTCCAGACGGCGGTTTCAGCTAGGCGGCCCATGGCCTCGTCACTGGCAGTGACCATGCCAAAAAGCGCCGCACGCATGGACGGGTTGGTCAGATAGACTTTAAAGGTGCGAGCGCGCAACAGGCGCAGGGCGTTGTCGTCAATGCGATGAACGCGCCGTATCAGGTAAGCGGCCTCCATATATTCCAAGTAATCTGCCAGCCGTGCCTTGGTGATGCTGGCATGTTTGCTTAACTCTTCCAAACTGACCTCGTTGCCCGTATTGAAGGCCAGCACATTGAAAAAGCGATTGAGTTCTTGTGTGTCGCCAATGCCGTACAGGCTAGGGAGGTCTTTGAGCAGTACCTTATCCACAATGTCCTGGCGTAAAAACCGCTCCGGGTTGGCTCGCACGGTCGGGTTCATCACGGCTTCGGGGAACCCACCGTAATTGAGGTAGTTGACAAACTCAAGGTTCAGACCATTGATGTCTGATGCGTGGTAAGCACCATGCTCTGCGCTGCTGCCCTGCTGATCGGCAATAAGGCTGGCCTCCTGGTCGGCAAATTGCAGGTATTCTGCAAAGGTGAGCGGCGGCAGGATGAATTCTGTAAAACGTCCAGCGCCGGACTCACGGCTTTTCATGCGCAGTGCGGCAGCAGCCGAACCACTGGCCAAAAAACGGATGTGCGGGTAACTGTCCACCAGCGACTTGAGGTGAACCTCCCAGTCTTTGAGGTACTGCACCTCATCAAACATGACCCACAAAGGCTGTCTTGCAGGATGTGATTGCAGTTCGATGAATTGCTGCACCAGACTCTCTAGCGAGCGACCGGAGTACAGTGGCGTGTCCAGTGACACATACAGCACTTGGGTTCCCACCACACTTTCGGTACTGAGCAGTCGTGCCACCAAATGCTTGAGCATCACAGTTTTGCCAACACGCCTGGGGCCAATCAATACCACGGCACGTTTGACGGATGTATTGAGCGCCAAACGAACAAAGGGATCAAAGTAGGCACGACGCGGCCAAGCAGCTTCCTGGGTGTCAATGCCCTGTCCGGCACGCCACCAGGGATTGTCTAAGTTGAAGCGACGCTGAACTTCGTGCAAGGGGATGTCAAGTCTGGATGTCATTTTTTTATAAATTTCTTAAAACGTCATTTTAGACTTGATAAGTTTTCCTATTATGACGTTTTAGGAGAAATATGTGAAATGAATAACTCCGCTTGGCTCGGCACTAACACATAAACCCCCATCACATCTCCCGTAAGACTGGCAGTCACAGCATAAGGATAGGGTCAACAATAAGTTGTGCATTTGGCTCGTCAGATTTGGGCGCAAAGTGATGTGGTACGTGAGCCAAAAACCTGGGAGCGATGGCATCTTGCCATCGAAACACCCGAGGGCGAGATGCCCTCGCTCCCAGAATCCCACATCACTTCTGAACGCGCCGCCTCACTGCTTTCAAAATGCCGTGCAAAATGTCAACAGGTGCAGGCGGGCAGCCGGTGATGACTTCATCGACAGGAATCACGTTGGATACTCTGCCACAGGTGGCGTAACTTTCACCAAAAATACCGCCATCGCAGGCACAGTCTCCCACAGCTACGACCAGTTTGGGATCAGGCGTGGCTTCATAAGTGCGGATCAGGGCGGTTTTCATGTTGCGAGATACAGGGCCAGTGACCAGCAGCATGTCGGCATGGCGTGGACTGGCTACAAAACGAATGCCCAGACCTTCAATGTTGTAGTAGGGGTTGCAGAGGGCATGAATTTCAAGCTCGCAGCCATTGCATGATCCGGCATCGACTTCGCGAATGGTGAGTGCCTGCCCCAAAATGGTGAGTAATTCGGATTGAATGCGTGAAGCCTCAGCTTGTGCGACCCCGCCAATATCAGGCGCAGCTTCAGTACACACCCCTGTTTTGGCGATTTGATGAATGACTTTCCAAATCATAAATCGTGCCCTGAATAGCTTAAATTAAATGACTTGTTGATGACAGGAAAGTCTGGCACGATGTTGCCCATGATGGCGTGTTCGAGCGCAGGCCAGTTGTGCCACGAGGGGTCATGCAGGTGGCATCGTGTGATGCGGTTTTGGCACTTTGCACCTGTCAATTCCAGTGCCACCCACAATTCACCCCGCCAGCCCTCGACCCATCCTGCCCCGCGTGAGGGTTCATCGGGCAGATGCACGCACACCACACTCTCGCCTAGTGGCAAATTCTCCAACAAAAGACGAATCAGCCGCAAGGATTCAAACACTTCGTCAAATCGCACGGCCACTCGCGCTGCCACATCCCCCTGGAGATGAACGCACCGATTGACCTTGCAAGCCGCATCAGCATAAGGCCCAAAAGGGTGGTCAGATCGCAAATCATGGGCTTGACCGCTGGAGCGACCACTCAAACCCGTCAAACCTAATTGGGCAGCCAAGGTTGGGGTCACTCGGCCGGTGGTTAAAAAACGGTCTTGTAAAACCGCGTGGGCTTCATAAATGCCAAAAAGCGTTCGAACCTCGCCCTCGGTTTCATGACATAACTGAATCAATTCATCACATTGCTGTGGAGTTAGGTCATTCTTGACACCGCCTGGCACAACGCCATCCATCATCAGGCGGTGGCCATAAACCCGTGCTGATGCCCTTAACCAGTTCTCACGCAAACGCGAAAACTGCGCCAGAGCAAAGGCAAAAGCCACATCGTTGGCAATGGCGCCTAAGTCCCCCAGATGGTTGGCCACCCGCTCACGCTCCAGCATCACGGCACGAAGGGTATTTGCGCGTGGTGAGACGACGGTTTGCGTGGCCGATTCAAGCGCCATACAGTAAGCCCAGGCGTAACCCACAGTGGTGTCACCCGACACGCGCCCTGCCAGACGGTAAGCCTGCAAAGGATCCAACTCGGTCATGCGCCGCTCAACGCCTTTGTGGGTGTAGCCTAAGCGTTCCTCAAGGCGAAGCACTTTTTCACCCACCACAGAAAAACGAAAATGTCCAGGTTCAATGATGCCGGCATGAACGGGGCCAACAGCAATTTCATGAACGCCCTCCCCCACCACCGATACAAAAGGATAGTTCACCGTGTCTGTGGGGGTATGACTTTGAACGCTGTGCGCACGCAGCGGAAAAAAATCAGCCGCCCAGGCACCGTGGTTCAGCCAGGGGCGCACATCAGATGCGCCACTGGCATGAACACCCGACAAATCTGCCGCAGCTCTTTGCATACGTGCAGCCGATAAAAACACGGCTGACACATCGGGGTAGCAGGGGTTATCAGCGGCCAGTGGCAAAGTCAGCCAAAACGCGCCATCGGCAGTGGCATAAGCTGCATTCACTGACAAATGCCCATCATCGCTCGCCCACAGCGTGAGTAAACGCCCTAAAGCCGCACGCACGGCCAGCGATGCTGCCATCCACTGTTCAACATTGACCGTTGCATGCGCTATAGGTAATATAGTGGACAATACAATGCCATCAAGGGTTATACCGGGAATTGTCATCATTTTTGATCATCCTCCCAACATGCCGGCAGCCCGAACAAACCAGGCATTCAAATACGATGGAATGTACAAACCCAACATCAAAGCCAGTGCCAAATGCACAAACACCGGAAGCAAAGCGGGAGGATGCGCCAAGGTTTTGAGATCAGTATCGCCAAAAACCATGGGCAAAACACGGCTCATGATGGAGGCAAAAGCCACCCCCAGAGCCAAAAACAAAAAGGGGGTTGTCCAGGGTTGCTCTCGCATGGCGGTGGTCAAAATTAAAAATTCACTGGCAAAAACGCCAAAGGGCGGCATACCCAAAATGGCCATGGCACCCATCATCATGCCCCAGCCAACGGTGGGATTCACCTTGATCAAGCCTCGAATATCGCTCATCACTTGAGTTTTGGCTTGCTGGGTGGCGTGACCCACGGTAAAGAAAATGGCCGACTTGACCAGGGAATGCACCGTCATGTGCAATAACCCCGCAAAATTGGCCACTGCCCCTCCCATGCCAAAAGCAAAGGTCATCAACCCCATGTGTTCGATGGACGAGTAAGAGAACATTCGCTTGACATCTTTTTGGCGCGATAAAAAAAACGCAGCCACCACGACCGATAACAGCCCAAAACCCATCATCAGTTGCCCTGCGATGTGCGATCCCAAAGCGCCGTCGGTCAGCACCTTGCAGCGCAACACGGCATACATGGCCACATTGAGCAACAGGCCAGACAGCACCGCCGACACCGGCGTAGGCCCTTCGGCGTGGGCATCGGGCAACCAACTGTGCAGGGGCACCAGGCCAATTTTGGTGCCATAGCCAATCAAGAGAAACACAAAAGCCAGGGTGATGATGGTGGGGTCTAACTGTGCCTTGATGGCATCTAGGTCTGTCCACAAAAGCGTAGCCCCTTCGCTCCCCATCACTTTGTCGGCGGCCATATAAAGCAAAATCGTGCCAAACAGGGCTTGGGCAATGCCTACACCGCACAAAATAAAATATTTCCAGGCGGCTTCCAGACTGGCCGATGTGCGATAGACGCTGACCAGCAGCACCGTAGTGAGGGTGGCGGCTTCCATCGCCACCCACAGAATTCCCAGATTGTTGGTCGTCAAGCCCAGCAGCATGGTGAAGCCAAACAATTGGTACATGCTGTGGTACAGACGCATGCGCGGCGCATTCATCTTGCCGTGTTCTTGCTCAATGCGCATGTAAGGTCTGGAAAAAATGGCCGTGGTCAAACTGACAAACGTGGTCAGACTCACCAAAAAAGCGTTCAGGGGGTCCATAAAAAACTGTTTGTTAAACGCCATTTCAGGCCCATGACCCGTCACATGCACCGTCAAGGCCACGGATGCCACAAAGGTAGCCAGACTAAACGCCACGTTCACATCACGCGCATAAGGTTGATGCCCCAGCCAGCCCAACACCAGGCCGCCTGCCAAGGGAAAAACCAACACCCACACCAACGCATTCATCGTGTGACTTCCTTCAGGGCTTCGAGGTGATGAATGTCAAGGCTGTCAAATTTTTCACGAATCTGAAACATGAACACACCCAAAATCAACACCCCCACCAGCACATCAAGGGCAATGCCAAATTCCACAATCATCGGCATGCCGTTGGTCACTGTGGTAGCTGCAAAAATCAAACCGTTTTCCATTGATAAAAATCCAATCACCTGTGGCACGGCTTTGGAGCGGGTGATCATCATCATGAAAGACAAAAACACACAGGCCAAGGCAATGCCCAAAGAACCCCCTGCAATGGAATCAGACAAGCGAGACACCGGCAGCGCCAGGCTAGAGGCAAAAATCACCAGCCCAATACCAACGAGCATGGTGGTGGGAATATTGAACAGGGTTTCCACATCCCATTTCACATTCAACTGGCGAATCACACGGTGCAGCATCCACGGGATAAACATGACCTTGAGCACTAGGGTCAATGCACCTGACACATACAAATCCGGCTGATGGGCAACATAAGCCAGTAAAAACGAGGTGACCACCAGGGCCGCGCCCTGAACCATGAACAAATTGATGAGCGAAACAATGCGACGCTGCGAAATCATGGCAAAAGACAACATCAAAATCAATGTTGCAAACAGGTTGATCAATTGGGGCACATGTTGCATTAACCTGGATTCCTCAGTTGAACGTGCCCGAGTGGGCTACTGGCGGCGCGTCTGGGTAGGCGTGACGACGCTGCAGGCTACTGCCTGCAAGGAGGAACAACACCCCCAGACGTGTCGCCAGTAGCTCAATCGGGTGCGTAGCGCTCTCACCCAAAGGGTACACTCCATCGAAGTAACAAATATCAATTTTCATAACGGTTTAGTGAAGATAATAAGCGGTCAACTGAGGAATCCAGGTTCAACCTGCTCCCAGTAAAACATTGACCAACAAGCCAATCACCGCCAGCAAAAACGCAGTGCCCAAAAACTCAGGCACACGAAAAATTCGCATTTTGGCGCTGACGGCCTCAATGACTGCAAGCAAAAAGCCACCCACGGCCAACTTGAAAACCAGCACAGGCAGTGCCCAAAGAAGTGCCAGGGGATCATTCGCTTGCGCCACACCCCAGGGGAAAAAGATCGCCAGTCCAATGCACGAATAGGCAAACAGTTTCAAACTGGCTGCCCATTCCCACAGTGCCAAATGTCGCCCCGAATACTCCAGAATCATGGCCTCGTGAATCATGGTCAGTTCCAGATGGGTGTCAGGGTTATCAATAGGAACTCGCGCGTTTTCAGCCAGAGACACCATGGTAAACGCCACGCCTGCCAGCAGCAAACTGGGGTGAATCACCAAATCCTGATGCACAAGCGTCTCAACAATGGTCGTGAGCGAGGTCGAACGAGTCATCATGGAAGCGCAAAACAGAACCATCAACAAAGCAGGCTCGGCCAAAAAGCCTACCAACATTTCACGCCGAGCGCCCATCGTGCCAAAAGCTGAGCCTACCTCCATGGCGGCCAATGAAATAAACACCCGCGCCAAGGCAAACAAGCCCACCAGCGCAATGGCATCTGCTGCGGGCGACAGAGGCAAGTCGGTGGACAGGGTGGGCACAATCGCGCAGGCCAGCAACATACAACCAAATACCATGTAGGGTGCGCGGCGGTACAGTGTTGTGGCGTTGTGTTCCATCAAACACTCTTTATGAAACAGCTTGTGCAATGAGCGGTAAGGCTGCAAAATGCTGGGTGCTGTTTTGTTTTGAAAGCGCACACGCCATTGCTGTACCCAGCCGCTCAACAAGGGGGCCAAAAGAAGCGCGACCAACAGCGCCATCAATTGCGACACAACCCCCAAAAGACTGAACTTCATCGCTTCACTACCCACAACATCACCACCAACGTCGCAAAGCTGTACATCAAATAAATGGCAATGCGCCCCTGCTGCAACACGCCGATGATTCTGGAAATACGCTCGACCAAAGCTGCGACGGGCACATACAGCCACTGCCACAAGGGGTCTTGCACCGTGACCTGGTAATGGGGTTGGGTGTCAAACGCAGTGGGCACTTCACGATTCATGCGAAAAAAAGGTTCAAAAATTTGTCGTATGGGCTGCCCAAAACCTTCAGCCGTGTCTTGCATCCTTGAGGTTTGCCAGGGATAACCACAATCCCACGCAGGCACACGCCTCAATCGCCCGTGGTAAATTTTGCGAACCAAAACAAAGGTCAGTCCAAACGTGGTCAAAACACCCAGCAGAAAAATGGCAGGCGCATAGCTGGCACGCTCCAGACTGACGGGCACCAAAAGCCAACTGTTTTCCGCAACGGTTTGCGCCAGGCCACCTTGAACCAACATGCCTGTGACAGGGGCAATCAGCGCGATGACGTAGTTGGGAAACAAACCCAGCAGCAAACACCCCCCCGCCAGCCACAACATGCCCATGCGCTCCCACGCGCTTGCATCGTGTGCTCGTGCAAGTTTTTCTTCTCGCGGTTGTCCCAAAAAAATCACTCCAAAATATTTGACCATGGTGTAGCCCGACGAGGCTGCAATCAGGGCTATCAAGGCAGCCATCACCGGCACCAGCATGTCCAGCGACGCGCTTGGCAAACCGGTGGTAAACAAGAAACTCTGCAACAAAAGCCACTCTGCCACAAAGCCACCAAACGGGGGCAACCCCGCGCAAGACAAAGCGCCCACCAACGTAGGCCAAGCTACCCACGGCATGTAACGAATCAACCCTCCGAGCTTGCCCAAGCTGCGCTCGCCCGTGGCGTGCATCACAGCCCCCGTACTGCAAAACAGCAAACTTTTAAAAAAGGCGTGGCTCAACATTTGGTAAAACGATGCCGTCAAGGCTAAAGCGGCGTAAGCGTGCATTTGGTAAGCTGCAAATAACAACGACAGCCCCAAACCGGCACACATCAAGCCGATGTTTTCAATGGATGAATAGGCCAGCAGGCGCTTCATTTCGGTCTGAACGGTTGAAAACACCACGCCAAACAAGGCCGTGATCAACCCCACGGCCATCAACAAAATGCCCCACCACCAAACAGGGGCTTGCAGCAAATCAAAAGACACCCGCAGTAGGCCATAGAGGGCAATTTTGAGCATGACACCGCTCATCAGGGCAGAAAACGGCGAAGGCGCTGCCGGGTGGGCTTCAGGCAACCAGGCATGAAGCGGCAAAAGACCAGCCTTGGCCCCAAACCCAAACACCGCCAAAACAAAAGCCACCGAAGCCCACAAGGGTGACAGGTGCTGGGCGCGCATATTGTCAAAGGTGTAATCGCCTGTGTTGGCCTGTAACAACCCAAAGCACAGCAAAATGCCCAAAGCACCCACATGTGCAATCAGAATGTACAAGTAGCCCGCTCGACGAATGTCAGGAATGCGATGGTTGGCCATAACCAAAAAAAACGAGGAAAACGCCATGGTTTCCCACACCACCATGAACACATAAGCGTCATCGGCCAAAACCACCATGGCAATGCTGGCCAAAAATACGTGGTATTCCAGACAAATCAGGCCAGGCGGTGTGCCCTCTCCCTTTCTGAAGTAACCCGCAGCAAAAGCAGAAACTCCTGCTGAAGCGCCGCCTATCAAAATCAGGAAAAAAGCCGACAAACTGTCAAGCCGAAGGTGAAAAGGCAGTTGCGGCAAACCCAGCGGCAAAATGGCTGTTTGCACATCGCCAAACGTGGCACTGATCCCTATGCCTAAAAGCACAAGAGAAAAAGCAGCACCCAAAGGGAAGAGAACAATGGCGACAAACCGCAGTTGACGCAGCGCCATCACGCCCATGACCCCAATCAGCAACCAAGCCACCACCACTGCCAAAACCCAATCGAGGTGGCTGGCAAAATTAAACAAGGGGGTCATGGGCGAAGGGGGTGAGAAATAAACGAGTGACGACCTGAATCTTACACCTGCCCACATCGGCTATTAAATAAATAGCATCCAACGATTATTTCACGGGCGCTGGTAGTCCGTTTCATCAAAATGGTTACCTAATGAAATCGATGGATTTTTCTGTTCAGTTGAATAGGATTTTGTTATGCTGTCATCAGACCTCCACGCCTTTTTTCTAAAATGTCACCTAAATCAATGATTTTATTGGAAATAACTGAATTTTTGACAATGAGCCATTCCGCAAAACATTATTATGTTGATTTATATTGACTTTTTTCGATAAACTTCAGTTTTTCTACGAAAATATTTCCAAATTTCAGCAGGTGCGTTTCAAAGTGATGTGGTGTCTGCCATGCCTGACTTAAGTTGCAAAAATCATAGCAAACTAAGCAAGTGGGACGTGCGTTAGAGGCTGATTTCTTGATCGTAAAAGACT
>CAIYWD010000209.1 GCA_903929815.1 uncultured beta proteobacterium | reverse complement strand
GTTTCAAAGTGATGTGGCTTTGCTTGGGTGCGACATCCAAATCCCCCCTAACCCCCCTTTTTTCAAAGGGGGGAGTGAGAACGGTTAGCCTATTTGGGCAAAGCGCTGTATTTGTCCCCCCCTTTTTTGAAAAAGGGGGGTTAGGATATGGTTTTTGTATTGCACCACATCACTTTGAAACGCACCCTTTGATATGAGGTCTAAACGGTTACGCTTCTACAGCGGGAAAGATACTCGCACTCCCAGAGGTGAGTTTTTATTGTTGCCCCTATCCCAAGCGATCACGCACAACAGTTAAACAGTTAATATCCATACATGAGCTTTATTTCAGTTATTTTTGCCCTACTACTTGAACAAGCCCGACCATTGGCCCGTGGCAATCTCATTCATGCCACCATGCGAGCGTGGGTGCGCTGGTGTACCCGTACTTTTGACACAGGTCAATCTGTTCATGGCTGGATGGCTTGGGGTTTGGCTGTGGGCGGCCCTGCCTTGAGTGCTTTGCTGATTTATTGGCTGCTGGGTGTTTTTGTGGCTTGGCCACTGGCCATTTTGTGGAGCGCGCTGGTCTTGTACACCACTCTTGGGTTTCGTCAATTCAGCTTTCATTTCACACAAATTCGTGATGCTTTGGCTGAAGATGATGATGTTTTGGCCAATCGATTGTTGGCCGATTGGCAACACGCTGAAATTAAAGACCAACCCAGAGGCGAGATGATTGGCGAGGTCATCGGGTTTTCAGTGCTGGCAGCCCATCGCCATGTGTTTGGTGTATTGGCCTGGTTTTCGCTGCTGGCAGCTTTTGGCCTTGGCCCAACGGGTGCAGTACTCTATCGACTTGGCGAATTTGTGGCTCGCTACTGGCATCATCGCAGCACTTCGCACCACCAACCCATCAGTGCTGCGTTACTGCAAAACGCGCATCAAGCCTGGGGACTCATGGACTGGTTGCCTGCGCGTGTGACTGCCATCGGCTTTGCCGTGATGGGCAATTTTGAAGAGGCCATTGAGGGCTTACAGCGTTACTCTTTGCAGAGTACTGTCAATAATGACAGCCTGATCCTGGCCGCTACAGCCGGTGCTTTGAACATTGATCTGCGCGGCGCGGGTGCGCACTCCCTTGAACCCAGCCAACAGCTTGGCGATGATGTGTTTGCCATGCGACCCCAGCCAGAGCAGGCACATCTGGCGGCTGTGGTGGGGCTGGTGTGGCGCACTGTTGTCATCTGGATTGTCTTGTTGGCCTTGTTGACGCTGGCTCGTCTGATTGGGTAGGGATGTGATCAGAAATTAGTTTTGTATTTGGCCGTCAAAGTTAAAGATCAGACATCTTTGCCTTTTTAAAAATATCACATCATCATTTCACAGGCGTTCATCAAACGTCAAAATGGTGATAGCCTGGTGTTTTAGACTCCCCCTTTTTGTTGCTTCCCATTTCAAGGTTTTTCATGAGTGCCTATTTGAATGAAACTGTTTTAAGCGTTCACCATTGGACAGATCGTCTTTTTAGCTTTACCACCACCCGCGACATTGCGCTGCGCTTTTCCAATGGACACTTCACCATGATTGGTTTGCGTTTGGAAGGCGGCAAGCCTTTGCTGCGCGCCTACAGCATCGTGAGTGCCAATTACGAGGAACATCTTGAGTTTTTAAGCATCAAGGTGCCCGACGGCCCTTTGACCTCCAAGCTGCAGCACATCAAAGTGGGCGACAAAATTGCGGTGGGCAAAAAACCGACCGGTACGCTTTTGATTGATTATTTGCTGCCGGGTAAAAACCTGTATCTTTTCGGTACAGGCACGGGTTTAGCGCCTTTTTTGAGCATTGTGCGCGACCCTGCCACTTATGAAAAATTTGAAACTGTGATTTTGGTTCACGGTGTGCGGCACGTGGCCGAACTGGCCTATCACGATTATTTAACGCTGGAACTTCCCGATCACGAGTTTCTGGGCGAGATGGTGACCGAGCAATTGCGCTACTACCCCACTGTGACACGCGAGCCGTTCAAACACCAGGGGCGCATCACTACATTGCTTGAGACCGGCAAATTGCAATCTGACCTGCACCTGCCCAAGTTTGACCCCGACACGGATCGTGCCATGATTTGCGGTAGTCCCGCTCTGCTGCACGATTTGAAGGTGCTTTTGGAAAAACGTGAATTCCTGGAAGGCAACACCACAAAACAAGGGGATTTTGTGATTGAACGTGCTTTTGTGGAGCAATAACAATGTCTCATTACGATGTTTATGCCATAGGCAATGCGCTGGTGGATACAGAATATGAAGTGACGGATGCCCAGTTGGAGGCAGCAGGTGTTGCCAAACGGCACATGACCCTGATAGATGAACAGCGCCGCACCGAGTTGCTTCAATGTATGCAGGGTGTCTTATCGCACCGCACGGGTGGCGGCTCTGCGGGCAACACCGTGGTGGCGCTGTCGCAATTGGGCGGGCGGGCGTTTTATTCGTGCAGCGTGGCAGACGATGAACTCGGAGAGTTTTACACCCAAGACTTGGCAGCACACGGTGTGGCAACCAACCTCGCCCATGCACGCCCACGCGCAGGTCAAACCGGTAGTTGCATGGTCATGGTCACGCCTGATGCCGAGCGCAGCATGAGTACTTTTCTGGGGGCAAGTGCAAAACTTGACGACTCTGCCGTGGATGCGGTAGCGATTGCCAAGTCACGGGTGTATTACATGGAAGGTTATCTGGCCGCATCGCCAACAGGGTTGGACGCTGCCCTCAAAGGCCGCCAACTGGCCAGTGAGGCGGGTGTGGCATTGGCTGCCACGCTCAGCGACATGAGCATGATCAACTATTGCCGCCCAGGTCTTGATGCCATGGTGGGCCATGTACAGACGGGTTTATTGGACTACCTGTTTTGCAACGAGGAAGAAGCCCAGACGTGGTGCAAAAGCCAAGACTTGGCGAACATCTGCGAGCAACTTGCCCATCAGGCCAGCGTGGTATGTATCACACGCAGTGCCCAGGGCTGTGTGGTGCTGCAAGGTGCTGTGAGAACCGAAGTGCAAGCGGTGAAGGTCAAGGCTATCGACACCAATGGCGCGGGCGATATGTTTGCTGGCGCTTTTCTGTACGCCGTCACGCAGGGTCACAGTCTGGCACAGGCGGCATGGCTGGCCAACCAATGTGCAGCGCGGGTGGTTGCTCAGTATGGTAATCGACTTCAACAAAATGCCATCCATGAAGTGAAAGCAGACTTTGCACGTTTTCTAGCCGTTTGAGCAATAAGCATAGCATATTTTGGATACGAAATATGCTTGAAACTGGCATGAACACTGCATAGTTCGCTATCTATTTTGAATCTGTTATTTCAAAAACGCACCCGTCAAAATAGGCATATTCCCGAGAGGTCAACATGATTGGCAAATTAACAGGCACACTCGACAGCAAGAACCCGCCCCAGGTCATTGTGGACTGCCACGGTGTAGGCTACGAGGTGCAAGTGCCCATGAGCACATTTTTTAATCTGCCTGAACCCGGCGTAACCGTGAGCCTGCTCACGCATTTTGTGGTGCGTGAAGATGCGCAGATTCTGTACGGTTTTGCCACTTCGCCTGAGCGGGAGGCATTTCGGGAGTTGATCAAAATCTCAGGCGTGGGGCCTCGCACGGCACTCTCTGTCCTCTCGGGCATGGCGGTCAATGAACTCGCGCAAGCGATCACACTGCAAGAAGCCGGGCGACTGACCAAGGTGCCAGGCATTGGCAAAAAAACTGCTGAGCGTTTGCTGCTGGAGTTAAAAGGCAAGTTGGGGCCTGACATTGGCGTGGTGGCCAGCATGGCCAGTGGTTCGCAGACAGATATTTTGCAGGCTTTGTTGGCTTTGGGTTACAGCGACAGGGAAGCCGCAGCAGCTCTGAAGGCATTGCCCCAAGACATTGGGGTAAGTGACGGCATCAAACTGGCTTTGAGGGCATTGTCAAAATAGAGAGTCGTGACAGAGAACGCCCAGCCTACGCTACCTCAAGCTCTTTGATGCGCATGGCGGTGCCGTCGGTCACGTCAATGTGGTAACTGCCACAGTCAGGACAAGCGCTAAAAAGCTCTGTCAAAGGCAACGTTTTGGCACACGCCACGCACCAACCCACCCCTGGGGTTTGAATGATTTCAAGCCGCGCACCCGCGGCGATGGTATGGCGGGTCACGGCATCAAAACAAAACGCCATGGCCTGTGGTTCTACGCTGGAGAGCTGGCCAATTTCAAGCCAGACGGCGATGACTTTTGAAAAATTTTCTTTGCGTGCTGCGTCTTCAATGATTTGCAGCACCTCCTCGACCAGTGACATTTCGTGCATGGCGTTCTGACGGTATCCATCGTCAATCGTCAAACTTCACAGCAATGTTCAGCTATAAAGGTTTTAATGGCCTGCACATCGGCTGCCATGGATGTCACGCGCCTTGGCATATTTTCGATGCCTTCAAATTTTGGAAGCCGATCGGGTTCTTTGCCTGTGGCTTGCACGATGGTTTGCGAAAATTTAAGGGGCAAGGCGGTTTCTAGAACAATCATCGGCACACCGTTTTGCATGTGTTCGCGCGCGACCTTGATGCCGTCAGCCGTGTGGGGATCGATCATCATGACATGACGTTCAAAACTGTCTTGAATCGTGTCCAAACGGTTGCTGTGTGTGCTTTTTCCGCTTTCAAATCCATAGCGTGAGCGAATGTCGTCAAAAGCGGGGGACATGCTCAAATCAAAGCTGCCTTTTTGCTGCAAGGTGTCTGCAAACAGCCGCTTGACCTGTTCACCATCACGGCCTAAAAGGTCAAAAATAAAGCGCTCAAAATTACTGGCTTTCGAGATGTCCATCGACGGGCTGGAGGTTTCGTGCGTATCGGCACTGGAACGCACACGATACACGCCGGTTTTGAAAAATTCATCGAGCACATCGTTTTCGTTGGTAGCCACCACCAGTTTGGCAATGGGCAGCCCCATCATGCGTGCCACATGGCCGGCACAGGCATTGCCAAAATTGCCGCTGGGTATGGCAAAACTGACTTGTTTGGCCTGATTTGAATCCAGTGGTTCAGTGGCTTGAAAATAACCTGCAAAGTAATACACCACCTGCGCCAAAAGCCGTGCCCAATTGATGGAGTTCACCGTGCCTATTTTGTAGCGGCGTTTAAAGTCAAGGTCGTTACTGACCGCTTTGACCATATCCTGACAGTCGTCAAAGACACCTGCTATAGAAATATTGAAAATGTTGTCGTCCATCAAACTGAACATTTGCGCTTGTTGAAACACACTCATGCGCCCGGCCGGGCTGGTCATGAATACGCGAATCCCCTTTTTGCTACGCATGGCATATTCAGCCGCACTGCCGGTATCGCCACTGGTCGCACCCAGAATATTGAGAGTTTCTCCCCGACGCGCCAATTCGTATTCAAACAAGTTGCCCAACAATTGCATTCCCATATCCTTGAACGCGAGCGTCGGGCCATTGGATAAAGCCTCAAGCCAAATATTATTTTCAAGATGGCGCAGCGGAACAATTTCACCCGTGCCAAAAACTTCGGCGGTATAGGTTTTGGCGCACAACGCCCTTAAATCAGTGGACGGAATATCATCAATATAAAGCGATAACACCTCAAAAGCCAATTCGGCATAACCCTGCTGGTGATAGACCTGACGCCAACGGTTCAGCGTAAGCTCATCTACCTGGGGATAAAACTCAGGCAAATACAAGCCGCCATCGGGAGCCAAGCCTTCAAGAAGAATGTCACAAAAATGCAGGCGTTCGGATGTGCCGCGGGTGGAGATGTAGTTCATGGTGATCAATTCATAAGATGTGAGAAAAAGAGGGGCAGTCATCGGCACAGGTCTTTATTCATAACCGACACGCAGGCCGGCGTATGTCTTTGTCAATGTAAAGGATATTAAAGCACCCATCTTCATGGATGTTATTTCTCAATGAATGTCATAGGTTCAATCTAGCCTGATGGATGCCATAGGACACCCTGCAATTTGCTGAATTTGCGCACTGAGGGTCAGACCACAGTGATGGAGTTCATGGTGGACGCACCGCTCCAAGGTGTCCAGCCATTTGTGGTTGACCACCAAGGTTGTGACCTCGTCTTGCGTGAGTTCACTGTATTTTCCAATCACCTTGAGATGGATCGTGGAAGTGCCATTTTTTATTTTTTTCATCACCACAGTGTCTTGTTCGGTCAGGTCTGCATAAGTTGTCAGAGGTTTTTGGGTGCTGTCCTGGTGATCGGCTTGATCTTGATTGAAATAGCGTTCAACAATTAACGCAGGCTCGACCAGTTCAATGTTGGGCGTTCCGCCTCGCATGGCCTGCCAGCCTTCGTTGATGATCATGCAAACATCGCGCTGCATGGTGTTCTCCCAGTAATCCATCAAATGCTGATAAAAGAGATAGGGGTCCAGCAGGTCAGCCACGTCGGGGTGAGTGCGAAAAGTATCAAGCAGGCTTTCAGACAAAGTGTCTATCAACCCGATGGATCGCTGTCCTTGCGCTATGCTGGTGAGGAGCGGTGTCACTGTGGCTGTCCAAGATGAAAATAATTGTGTGACTTTGTCAGTGAAAACCGCAAAGTCGGGGTGTGTCAAAACAGTGGTCTGAATTTGACCAGGCTCTACGATGAGCTGGCAGTCGCCACCAACGGTTGAACTGGTATCTGCGAAAAGACTGTAACGCATGTTGGGAAATGCCCGCCAATAGACCTCAAGACGGTCAATGTACGCAGTGGGTATCTTGCCACCCGTCATGGGGATGTCAGGGTATTGAAGGAGAGAAGGTGTCGTGTCATCAAAGTAGCGCGCCAGGTTGAGGTTGTAGCCCAATTTCTCGATTTCAGTCAGAGAAACATTGCGCGAATAATGGGGTATCTGGAGTTGCCGATTGAAAGCATCTGTCATTTGGTGAACGTCTCTCGCACGTAGCCGGTTTTTATGACCCTCCTGAACAAAACCCTGGCTGGCTTTGATCATGAAAATGTGATCACGGTCGGCAGCATTTTCCTTATCCAATACCATGATGCAGGCAGGTACGCTGGTGCCCTGGTACAAATTGGCGGGCAAACCGATGATGCCTTTGATAAAACCTTGTTTCAGAAGTTGGGTTCGGATAGCACCTTCTACGCCGCTCCTAAACAAGACATCATGTGGCAAAACAACCGCTGCCTTGCCTGTGCTTTTAAGACTGTGAAGAATGTGCAGTAAAAAAGCATAGTCGCCACTTTTTTCGGTTGGAATATTGGGTTTGAAGCGGCCATACACATCGTTGGCGGGGTTGAAACCACTGGTCCACGATTTTGCAGGGAAGGGGGGGTTGGCGACAATGAAATCAAAAGTTTGAAGCTGGTTTTCGGCACTTTTGAAGTGTGGGCCAGACAGGGTGTTGCCTTGCCAGAGTTGTGCATCGCGGCAGTGGTGCAACACCATGTTGATACGCGCCAATGCAAAGGTAAATTCGTCAAGCTCCTGCCCATACACCAGCAAATTCAATCCACAGCGGCGAAAGGCTTCGTCACGGGCAAAGAGCAGCGTAGAACCAAAACCACATGCAGGGTCGTAAATGCTTTGTTGGTCGCTGGTTGCCCGGTGCAAATCGATGACAGAGACCATGGTGCGTGAAATTTCCAGTGGCGTGTAAAACTGCCCTTTGCTCTTGAGGGGATCAGAGGTAAAGCGGCTCATCAGGTACTCGTAAGCATCGTCTGGCGCATAGTCGTTGTCAAGAGAGTGGCAGTCAAAATCAAGATGTTCATAAACTGAAATCAGCTTGGACAAACGGTCCACCATTTCCTTGCTCTTGCCCAATTTGTCTTCGTCGTTAAAGTCAATCACGTCAATAGCACCTTGGAGCGCTTTATTGGCGCTGGCCAGTTTTGCTATGATTTTATTGAGCTTGTCACCCATGTTTTTGACATTCTTGGCTGCAACCATGTCAGCAAAACTGCCGCCATGAGGTACGTCAATCGGCGCTTGGGGAACACCTGCATATTTGTCGGAAATATACTTGACAAACAGCAGGATCAAAACGTAGTCCTTGTAGGGGCTTATATCCATACCACCACGAAGTTCGGCGCATAATTGTCCAAGGAAAGATTGAAGTTCTGATTTTTTGATAGCCATTGTCATTGTGAGTGAGGTGTGTCGCTTGCAATATATCTTAATCTTAACGAGCAAGACAGATGTCAAATGTCAGATGTTGTCGTTGGCTGCTGGCATGGTCGCACCATCGCCTTATCAGGTGATAAAAATACCAACTTTTTTAAATTTTTTTGAGTTTTTTTGTATGAATGCTATCAATAGTAAAGCTGTTAACGCAGTACTGACGGGCGTTAGCGCCATTTTTCTTCTTTGTTCATGCACGCAGGAACAGCAAAACATAATCAGCCGTGACATCCAGAACTGGACGGGCACCAACGGCGTTCTGGAAGTTTACGCGGGTGACAAACTCGTGCGTCGATTTCTGAACATTGACAAACTTTCAACAGCCATGGGTACACAGGATAGCGCGCCCAGACCGTATCGATACGGTTACGGTGTGCTGGATGAGAACCTCAATTTTGTAGCGGATTCCAATGAAAAAAAGGTCTATTTTGAGATCGGCGATTACGCATCCAACTCCCTTTTTTTTGAAAATCCACATTGATTTCAAAAGATTACTGACATACATCAGATGTTACGATGCACCCGTCACCTCGCTGGTAACCGTTTAGACCTCATGTCAAATGCCGTCATTCCCGCGAAGGCGGGAATCCAGTGCATGTTGGTTTACCAGGGTACAAAGGCAGTCTGGATTCCCGCCT
>CAIYWD010000208.1 GCA_903929815.1 uncultured beta proteobacterium | reverse complement strand
TTAAATAAGCGGCTGTAAGCCGCTTCTACAAGCTACAGAAAATTCCTCATCAGTTTGAAACGCACCCACTGACCGTCTGTGCAGCGCCCAGTTCTTTCACTACCGCCGCCACAGACCCTGCATCTGGCAAATGCGATAACGCACCAATCAGTTCATTGCGCACTTGCTCCAACAGCGCATCAAAATATGCTGTGTCCATGTTCAGTTGGGTGGCAATGGAACGGACGTAGGCCAACTCAGCCGCGCTTAAAGAACCGTCTGCATAAGCCGTCATCAGACACATCAGCACCACGGTATCTGCCAGTGCTTCAGAGCAGCCGGCCCATTCAAAGGCATCAAACTGGCGGGTGTCAGTTGTTGCCATCAAGGCCGCAGTGGCGGGCATGTCAGCGCTGCGGGCACTTTCATAAAACTGGCCAATCAACGCAGCTTCTGCGGGGGCAATGCCATCGATTGAGGCCACGGACAGCATGGTTTTGGTGAGTTGAATCACTTGCGTGCTGCTCAAATTTTGGTCTTGCATGAGGTTCATGGTTAGTCTCCTGTTAAAGGTGGGGGGGAATTACGCCAAGGCACGAAGACGTGCGCTTTGCAAATTGCTTTGAATATCAGCCAAGGCCATGTCACGGTAACGTTTGGGCAGCATGGATCGGCGCGATGTCTCAGACACGGCAAGCAGTTCCATAAACTCAATCATATCGCGCTCTTGCGGTGGCATAAAGTCTTGTGCTGCAGTTTGTAAAACCTGTGCATTAATGGGATCGCCATGTGCCAATTCAACGGCCAGCAGCGCTAAGGCTTCCAGGTCGGCGTTGGAATAGCCCGCCAGGGTTTCGCATAACGTCAGCAATTCTTCACCGGATGCCACGCAGGTTTCACCATAGCGAGACAGCACCGCTTGCAGCACCTGGGCACGCTCAGGCGCTGAGTCGCAGTAAAAGAAAGGGATTTTGCGATCAAGGCGGCCCGGACGTTTGATGTCGCTGTCGAGCTTGTCGGGGCGGTTGGTCATCATCACAAACAAAACCTGCCCCCTGTTGTCGGTGTCAGCCATGAACTCTTTGAGACGGGCAATGATGCGCGAGCTGGTGCCGTCATCACCTTCGCCACTTGAACCAAAACTGCGATCGCCCTCATCAATGATGACAGCAATCGGCCCCATGGCTTTGACGGTGGCGAGCACTCGCTCAAGATTGGCCTCGGTCGATCCCACCCATTTGGATCGAAAATTTTTCAATGCCACAGCGGATAACCCTGCTTCTTTCAAAAAAGCCTTGATCACAAAAGTTTTGCCAGAACCCATTGGCCCCACAGCCAGCAAACCCATCGGGGTGAGTGTGGTGTTGCCTTCTTTGAGGTTTTTGGCAATGGCCAGTAGCTCATGCTTGATGTTGTCGTGCCCGCCGACCGAAGCCAGACCATGCCGGGGTTCAATGAACTCAATCAACCCGGCACACTCTTTTTCAATCATTTCGCGCTTGCGGGTGTGAATGACTTTGAGAACTTCTTCATTGGGGTCAGCTACCGGCGGGGCCTTGCTGGGTTCAAGCAGTTTGGTGATTTCAGACGGGGTCATGCCTGCCGTGATGGTGGCCAAAGTGTTGGCACGCTGCTCTGCATTGGGCGTGCCTTGCAGCAATTGCAAGATGAGCACGCGCCGTTCGGTTTCGCTCAAACCATGCCCTTGAGAAGGGGCCAATATACTGGCCAACTGCACCGTGCGCAAGCCACCTGTGCGCTCTGAAAACAAGGTGAGCTGCTGCTCGGTCAATTTGGGGGCAAAAAACGCAATCACCCGTTTACGCGAAGGCGTGTCTGGCATGGGCACTTCAATGGCAGCCACTTTGGGGTTGGACAGTAACCCGGGGTTGATGGCGTTAAGCGACTCGGTGATCAAAATAGTGATGTTGTCGCCACTGGTCAAAGATTTGTCCAAAGACCACCGGTGAAAAACCAGGTAGGTTTGGCGATCCTGGGGCGAGGCAAAACTGGCATCGCCAGCAGGCAGCAGGGCATCGGCATAGGGCACGATCACCGCAGTGCTTTGCTCGCTGCGCATTCGGGCTTCCAGCGCATGCAAAGACTGCAATAGCGTGTTATCAGAACTCTCAGCCGCCAACATCGCTGATGAGCTGGTGGGTTTGCCGCTCAAGTGACGAATGCCACGCTCCAGACTGATCTCAAGCACCTGCTTTTTGGTGTTTTTGAACAATTCATCTACTAAAAAAGACTGTAGGTTGTGAAGCGTGTCACCCACCAGAAAGTTGTCAAACACATTGCGGTAAAGCACAAAGGTCGAGGCCTCGGTGGCCAGGTATTTTTGCCGCAGGGTGTCTGCCCATTTGGGCAATTCAACAGGTGGGATGCTCATGGATGTTGCACTTCAAAGGGTTTTGACAGGGGCAGCTTGGGAAGCGGCTCGTGCCTGTTTCATGGCATCCAACTGTGCTTTTGCTGTCACGCTGCCGCTGCTTTGGCGCAGTTTGTTCAGGCGCACATCCAGGTCAGAATTTTGCAGCTCTGTCCCCAGACTGGCTTGGGCCACCTGACTTTTGATGTGTTCACGAACAGACCCGAGCGCCTGAACTTCGGCATCCACCGACAGACCATCGAGTTGCCCTTGAATTTGAAGCCGCGCCTGCGCACTGTGCATTTGGGCCAACATACGATCTTTTTCGGCTTTGAGTTTGTCAATTTCAGATTTGACCTGCATCAGTGAATCTTTTGCCCCGTCCGCATCAGCCGTGGCTTGCGTGGCATCAGCGCGCAGTTCGGTAATCGTTGCCTCTAATGTGTTTTTCTTTTGAATGAGCACCACAGCCAGGTCGTCCTGATTGGTAGCCAGTGCAGTTTCAAGGTCTGCACTGACACTAGAAAACTCACGTTCCTGCGAATCAAGCCGAGACGTGATGTCTTGACGACGGGCAATGATGGACCCTGTGGCAGCTTTGAGCCGAGTGTATTTTTCAATCATCGACGCAATGGCGTTTTGGTATGCAATGTCAGGGTGTTCTTTTTCAATGTCAGAAACCCAAAGCGATATGAAACCTGTCCAAAGGTTGGACAGTCGAGCGAAAATTGCGTTATTGGCCATGGTGTTCTCCTGGGTTAAAAAAATTAAATCATGTTTTAACGGCACGCGGCTGTGCCTGTCGGTTCATCTGTGGAGGCATTGCTGTCTCTGTGACGGGACGGTTGTCCACACCGTCAAATTCGGCAGCAACTTCTTCGGCAATGCGCAAGCGTGAAAGCGACTCTTCAAGCATACTGCCCATCTCGGTCGAATAGGGCGAGGTAATGACCAGTTGGTAAATTTCTTCCATTTTGTCAGGCATGGACACCAATGTGGCCTCAAGAGTGCTGCGGCGAACAGCCATGCGGCGTGAACGCTGCATGACCTCGGTATATTCTGCCAGAGCAGCACGCAAGGGGCGAGCTTCATCTTCTGGTAAATTCTTATTGTCCAACAACGATTTAAGAGATGCAATGCGCTGGACGGCAAGGTCTTCATTGGATGTATCTTTACGCTGCCTGAGCGAAAGGTTCACTGCACACAGCCCCAGATAATCCACGGTCAGGTCTTCGAGTTTTTCAACGTCCTCGCGGGTCAATGTGGTGCGACGGTCTTGTGCCGTTTGGTACAAGGCCTGAACTCTTGACCACATCTGCTGGTAGGTATTCAACGAACGGCTGTCACCATATTCGGTCAATTCGGCAATCAATTGACGCTGGCGCTGTACACGCCCACGGTGGCGCTGGTCACGATCCACCCAGGTACGAAACGGTGGCAATTCAGGAATAGCAAGCGCAGCCAATATTTCCATGCCCAAAGCCAACACACCGACCAATGCCACACCTGACCAGCCCCATGGTATCGACGCAAAAATAGCAGCGACCCCACTGGCGAGCAATGCCGATTGGTTATAAGGGTGCAGAAAAAAAGCACCCAAGTAGGAGGGTTTGGGGTTCACAGTACCTGCCATAGCATGACAAACACATCCGTAAGCGAAGGCATTCTGTTCTCGCTCACGGGTTTTTTCACGTCAAAGTGACTTGGCACGTTGAACTTCAGACTTCCTGAGCCGCATGGAATGCCGAATGGCACTTTGTAGAAGCGCCATCTTGGCGCTTGACAAGCTAAAAGCGGCAGGATGCCGCTTCTACAAAGTGCCATTCTCGATTCCGTCATTTTCGCTAAGTCTGAATTTATTTGGAAAACCTGTCCCAAATGCGTGCAATATCCTGCTGATCTTCTGCCGAGAGAATGGGAATGGGCGAGGAGCGGCTCAGGGAAGCTGGTGTCGGCACCACGGCAGGATTGGATTTGATGCTCTCGCTCATGAATGCACCTGCTTTCAGATTGGCGTTGGCATAACCCACGGTGTTGGAAATTTTGGCAATCACATCAGGGCGCAAAATATAGTCCATCAACAAATGCGCTTCACGCTTATTTTTGGCATTGGCGGGGACAGCCATCGCGTCAATGGCCAAGAGTCCGCCATCGGAAGGAACACGGTATTGCACTTGTCCACGTGATTTGGCCTGGGCTTGCACGGCATCTCCTGAAAAACCAATGGCTACGCAGATTTTTCCGTTGGCGAGCTTGTCAATAAATTGATCCGTGGGAATGACTTTGACAATGCCTGTCAAACGTTCAAGCACACGAGCTGCGGCATTGATCGAATTTTTGCCATTCCATTTGGCCACGCCGCCAGCCATGGCAGCCAGAGGCACAACATCGGTGGCGGAGTCCACCACACCCACACCGCAGGACTGAAAGCGCCGAGCCATGTCGGGGTCAAATACATTGGTGAGTGAATCCATGTCGTGATGGGGATAAGCCCGTGCGGTGAGCTTGGAATTCCAGGCGATGCCAACGGTAAACCACATGTAGGGCAAACTGTAAGCCCCTTCTTTGTCCCACGAACGCAGCGTGGCATCTACACGGGGATCCAGGTTGCCGATGTTTTTCAGGCTGGCCTTGTCAATTTTGCCCAGCAAACCTTTGGCCGCCATGGCAGGCACGGCGTTGGCGGTTGGAAACACCACGTCATAAGGCGTTCCGCCCGCGCTCAACTTGGACTGAAGATCATCGTTGCCTGAAAAAATGTCATAAATAACCCGAATGCCAAATTCTTTTTCAAAGTCCTGCAACACGGATGGCTCAATGTAGTCCGGCCAATTCAACACGCGCACCGTGCTTTTGGCATGAATGCCTATACCATTGACCGCACGGCGCAAATTCATCAAAACCGTGGCGGTAATCAGACCATCGACCGTGACATTTTGCGATTCCTGAAACGCTTCAGTGGCCACTTGGGTTTGTGGGCCAAACGTGCCATCGAGCGGACCAGCATCAAAGCCTAACTTGCCCAACAAAATCTGGGCTTCGCGCAGGCCTGCTGCATCCACCAGTTTTTCACGCCCCTTGTAGTTGCCGCTTGACCAGTTTTTGGTTTGCCATATCACACGGCGAATGGAATTCAACAAGGCCTCAGTGACCACGCCTGTCGATGCGACACCGTTTTGCTTGGCAAAAAGTCGAATAGCCTCTTGCGTGGCGGGTGTCAGCGTGCCGGTGGGCGACTCATGCAACAACCCCATGCGAATCAGCAGACGCTGGGCAGTTTCAACCTTGGCTGGGCGTGCATCAGAAGGCAATACTGCTGCGGGTTTGGCAGGTGACGAAGGCTCGGCAGTACCAAACACAAAACCCTGCGCGTAGGCAGTGCCAACCATCCAAGGGCTGCAAATCAGGGCGACCAGCAGAGTAAAAGTACGAATTTTCATAGCGTGATCCTGAACAAAAAACGTTGCGTTGTCAATGCCATTATTGACCCGCGGTAAAACAAATGACATTGCCGGCTTGTGCCACTTGAAACAGTTTGGCCGCCTGCTCTTGACTGGCGGGCAGCCCCCCCTGGCCTTTGAGCGTCATCTCGCCCAACAAACAAGCCGATGCAGCATCACCCCCTTGCACCGCCAATTCAAGATGTGTGCGAGCCTGCGCAAAATTGCCATTGTCCAACAGTTTGCGACCGGTTTGGGCATGGTCTGAAGGAGACATGTCAGAAGGGGGAGACGCATTTTGTGCAGTGTTAAGGGTAGGGGGTGATATGGGTACAGGTACGACAGCAGGAGTCGTTGCGGGCGTGACTGTCGTGGGTGTTGTCGGCATTGCGGGTGATTCCTGGCGCACGGAAACGCTCGCACTCGCAGGCTGCTGTGCCCCATCGTTATTAAGCCTATCTTTCAGGCCCAGATGCCATACGGCAGAGGCCATGCCGCCTAAAACGGCTAAGCCTATCAATCCTTTGGAAAGAGGTGTCAAACTGGCCATAATTATTCCTGTAAAGGTAGAGGTAGATTGGAAGTGCCCAATTGAAGCAACAAGCCTTGCAAGCGCTGACTGACTTGGGTAATGTTGTTCAAGTCCTCTGCCGTCTGGTTGCGCGCAGCCGTCAGACCTGCCTGAAGTGTGGCGGTTTCTTGTGCAGAACGTGACAATTCACGTGCTACCAGGGCTTCAAGCTCACTGATTTGACGGCGAATGTCACCCACCACCTGCTCTTGTCGTGCCAACACATCGTTCAACAGGCTTTGAGTTTCAAGATCACGCTGCTGCAACTGCTGCCGTATGTTGTCGCTGTAGATGGTAAGGGCGGCTACCTTGGCTGACGCATCATTCAAGGGGTCTGCCATGGTCCAGGATTCATCAGCCGCATCCATGGCCCGAATGGCCATCAGTCGCGTTGGCTCGTCCATGGCACTCAACCCCTCCATCAAACGCAACAAACGCTCGGCAGGGTATTGGGCGGGTGCAATGCCCGCCTTGGCATAGATGTCATCCAAATTAAGGGGTGACGCGCTGAATGACTGCGTTGTCGTCACAGTGCTCACTTTGTTACTGTCTGTACCTGGCGTTATTAAAACAGGCTCAGATACAGGTGCAGGTGCAGGTGCAGCAGCACCAACATCTAGCGGATCTGCTTGCGGGGAATCCCTTCTAACCAGCCCCGCTTTTTCCAGAAAATCGAACATGCCCTTCATGATGTGTTCCCCCGATAAACAAATGTTCAAAGTAGTTTAATCCCAATGGGTGCGAGTTTGACAGCACGCCTAAAGTGCATCCAAACCGTTCACTCCTAACAGCGCTACCTTCATTTATTCGCCCAGCCCTTTCCTGTCCACACCGTCAAACTCTGAAACAGCGACATCATTTACTACTATTTCAATAGCTAACTACGCATACTGGACGTGCGTTACAAGGCAAATTGGGTATTATTATTTCAGGCAAATTGCACCAACAGTTTTTTCATTTTTTTCAACGCAGCGACTTCAATTTGGCGAATGCGTTCCATGCTGACACCATAAACCGCTGCGAGATCGTGCAGTGTCATACCGCCTGAATTGTTGTCATTGACGTTGAGCCAACGCTCCTCCACAATGTGGCGGCTTCGGGCATCGAGCGTGTCTAGGGCTTGGCTCAGACCTTCTCTTGACAGCTTTTCATGGTGTCTGGCTTCCAATATAGCGGTGGGTTCATGTGCCGCATTAAATAAATAGGCAATGGGTCCAAAAACATCGTCATCATCATCATCTGATGAGCTGGGGTCAATTGTCACATCACCCCCTGACAAACGAGACTCCATCTCAATCACATCTTCACGCTTGACATTCAACTCTGCCGCCATTGCATCAATCTGACTGGTATTGAGGGTGTCCGAGTGCGCATCAAGGTCAGCTAAGGCATCATCACTTTTGAAACGCTGTTTCATGGATCGCAAGCTGAAGAACAGTTTGCGCTGTGCCTTGGTGGTGGCGAGCTTGACCATGCGCCAATTTTTAACAATATAGTCATGAATCTCGGCCTTGATCCAGTACAGTGCATAACTCACCAGCCGCACACCTTGATCGGGATCGAACCTTTTAACGGCTTTCATCAAACCAATATTGCCCTCTTGAATCAAATCGCCATGCGGCAAGCCGTACCCCAGGTATTGGCGAGCCACAGAGACCACAAGCCTCAAATGCGATAAAACCAGCTTTCCAGCCGCCTCAAGGTCATTGTCTTTCTGAAATTTGCGTGCGAAACTTTGCTCTTCCTCCAGCGTCAACATGGGCATCCGATTGACGGCTGAAATATAAGCATCCAAATTACCCAATGCAGGCACGACAGCCCAGGGGTTGGTAAGCGCCAGTTCAGTGTTAAAACTGTCAATGTGAGCAGTCATTCCAAAACTCCTTATGTTCAAGAAAGTATTTAATCGTTCAATGTTAGCACTCCCAACAGGCGAGTGCCAGTGCCCCATCCCTAACTACAATCCAATTCATCCTTGGAGACCAACACTTATGAGTATCAAATGTGATCGCTGGATTAGACGCATGGCCACACAACACGGCATGATTGACCCCTTTGAGCCAGCTCAAATTCGTCACAACGCCAATGGCCAAAAAATTGTCAGTTATGGCACCAGCAGCTATGGCTACGACATTCGATGTGCGCCAGAGTTTAAAGTGTTCACCAATATTCACAGCACCGTGGTGGATCCCAAAAACTTTGATGAAAAAAGTTTTGTGGATTTCAATGACGATGTTTGCATTATTCCACCCAACAGTTTTGTCTTGGCACGCACGTTGGAATACTTTCGTATTCCGCGCAATGTGCTCACCATTTGCCTGGGTAAAAGCACTTATGCACGTTGCGGCATCATCGTGAACGTCACACCCTTTGAGCCAGAATGGGAAGGCTATGTCACGTTGGAATTCAGCAACACCACACCTTTGCCGGCCAAAATATACGCCGGCGAAGGTTGCGCACAAGTTTTGTTTTTTGAGACCGATGAAGAGTGTGAAACCTCATACAAAGACCGTCATGGTAAATACCAGGGTCAGTGTGGTGTAACACTTCCAAAAGCCTGAAACATCCCTGAATTTCACCCCCAGTTTCATGCAGCGGGTAAAGCACACTTCACCTTGAAAGACGCTACAGCGCGTCACTGTTTAACGTGAAAGAACTCAAAAATACCCGTGGGAAGTGGGAAGTAAATACCACTGTCCACTGTCGTGATATTAAAAAAGAAGGATAAATTTTTTAAAAATGGAGCATCTTAAATGCCAAGTATCCGTTGTCATCAATACACTGAACGAAGAAAGAAATATTAAAAATGCCATTGATTCAGTCAAAACATGGGCTGATGAAGTGATTGTTGTGGATATGTACAGCGACGATGCAACCGTTAAAATTGCAAAATCCTTGGGTGCTAAAATCTTCATGCATCAGAGATTGCAAAACTTTGAAATAGCACGTAAATTTGCAATCAGTTGTGCCCATCATCAATGGATATTAATTTTGGATGCCGATGAACAAATTCCTGTATATTTAAGCCATCAAATCAAAAGTTTGGTGAAAGAAAATAATTATGATGTTGTCATTATCCCTAGATTAAATTATATGTTTGGCCTACCTATCACCAGTTCCGGATGGGATCCAGAAACAGACAGTCAAATACGCTTATTTAAAAAAAATTGCGTCAAAATAACTTGTAAAATACATGATTATATAAAAATTATAGAGGGCTGTCATACTTTACGCATGAAGTTTGACGGCAAAAATTGCATCATTCACTATAATTATATTGATTTATTACATCATTTCACTAAAATCAACACTTATACAACCATTGAAGCTCATCAAGCATTAGAATCTGGAAAGCATACTCATATTTTAAAAATGTTTTACGATTGCATCAAGGAATTTCTAAAGCGCTACATCATTTATCATGGATACCGTGATGGATGGCTTGGATTTCAATTGGCACTCAATATGGCAATTTACAAGATGCTGGTATGTGCAAAAATGATGGAACTTGACAGAATAGGTCAGCATATTCAAGTCGAAGATGTATATTCCAATCAAGCAAAAAAAATAATTGCTGACTATGAAACATGACTGGTTAAAATTTTGCAGATGGTTTCAATCGAAAAATATAGTGGACTGGTTTTTATATATAAAATGTGAACTGGTTTTGATATCAACCTTACTCATCTACAGAAGGCAGGTCAGCATTGGCTGGAATGCGCTGATGGACAGTATTCCCCTGATACGGGGTCGCGGGATTGTGGCCATAGGCAAGCGGGCACATATCCATGGAAGAATATCGGTTCGTTTTGACGATAAAGACTCTCCAGGCAATTTGAAAATAGCGAATCATTTCACTTCAGATGGAGATATCTATTTATTCCCCAGAGGGGGCACCATATCCATGGGTCACCATGTTTTTATTGGGCAGCACACCATCATTCAATCTTACCGTAACTCGTTGATCGAGATAGGAAATAATGTCATGATGGCAGCCGGATGCATGATCTATGGATCAAATCATGTTATCGCCAGGAAAGGGGTGCCCATGTGTTTGCAGATGGAAATTTCAAAAGGGATCAAAATTGGAGACGATGTATGGATTGGAGGGGGGGTGGCAATTTTGGACGGTGTTGAAATAGGTTGCGGTGCAGTGATTGCGAACGGTGCTGTTGTTACAAAATCTGTAGAAGCTGACAGTATCGTTGCCGGCGTTCCCGGGAAAGTTATTGCTGTGCGTCACTAAATCGACGTAACCGTTTAGACCCCACCATCGTCATTCCCGCGAAGGCGGGAATCCAGACTGCCTTTGTACCCTGGTAAACCAACATGCACTGGATTCCCGCCT
>CAIYWD010000207.1 GCA_903929815.1 uncultured beta proteobacterium | reverse complement strand
TTTGCCAAAAACCTGATAAAGCTATAGCAACGCCGCAAATTCGGCCTAAACGGCTACTTTTCTAAAAATCTTCGTTTTGAAAAGTAGATGTAATAATATGATTATTAAAAGTAAAATGACTTTTCGTTCAGACACTAACTACTACGGCAAAGAAATGCTGCAAGCGTTCGCAAAGGTAACAACCAACCACAGCATGCTCATCAACAGGGAGGGCTATTGGCTCAAAAGCCCCAATCCGGCCGATGAATGGGGATTCATGTTCAAACGTCCTGATCTGAGCATGGTTGCCCGCTCACCGGCTGCGTGGAAGGCCATCACAAGCAGTGAGAGCGGGCAGGTGATGCAAGATGACGGCCTTTGGACGTGGGAAACCATCTTTCCGATCCTTATCGGCCAAAAGGCCAGCACGGGTAACCCAGACGCTGCTGGCTTTAGTTTCAAGGAACTTGACTCTCGACAGTATTTCTGGAAAGCGGTCTCGCATTATTCAACAGACAGCCTGAGTGCCATTCAGATGGAAATTTGGCTGAAGGTGGGAGGAGTTTTAAGTCTGCTCCTCGGATTGAGCGGATTGGGCTGTTGGATATTGGCAAAAAACATCGCAGCTCAAAAAATAGCTGAGGCAAAATTGATTGAATCCCGGCAAGAGGCCATGGCCGCTACCGCTGCCAAGAGTCAATTTCTGGCTACGATGAGTCATGAGGTTCGCACACCGTTGAATGGCATTTTGGGTATGGCGCAGTTGCTCGTCAAGTCCCAACTTCAGGATGACCGGCGCATGCAATACGCGAAAACCATTCTGGATTCTGGCCACACGCTGCTGTCACTGCTCAACGACATCCTTGACCTGTCCAAAGTAGAGGCCGGCAAACTCAACCTGGAATTGATTGTCTTTGCGGTTGAGCCTGTTGTTGTCGATACATGTGCATTGTTTGCCGAAACCGCCCACGCCAAAGGGTTGCAATTGGAGTCTGCCTGGCAGGGGCCAGCAGGGCCATGTTATGTGGGTGACTCCCACCGGCTGCGCCAGATGCTCTCGAACCTGATCAGCAACGCCATCAAATTCACCGCCAGTGGTTTTGTTCGCGTCCTGGCCTGCGAAATTGAACGCCAGTCGCAGTACGCTGTGCTTCTATTTTCGGTATCAGACAGTGGCATTGGCATCACGCATGAGCAGCAGGCACGGTTGTTTCAGCCTTTTAGCCAGGCCGACAGTTCGACCACACGCCAATTTGGCGGATCTGGCTTGGGACTGTCCATCGTTTCGCGGCTGGCGCAATTGATGGGAGGTGAGGTGGGTATTGACAGCGAACCCGGCCAGGGTGCGCGTTTCTGGTTTCGAGTTCGTGTTTTGCTTCAGACTGGGGCGCTTGAGTCGTATCAGATCGTGGCATCACCTGTTTTAGTGCCAGTCAAGGATTTGTCGGGAACGGTGCTGATTGTTGATGACCATCCTGTGAACCGGATGGTCATCATGGCGATGCTGGGCGATCTGGGTTGTTCGGGCTTGACGGTTACGGTCGTTGAAGATGGTCAACAGGCGCTTGACTTCATCACGCAGGGTGGTGTGCCTGATCTGGTGTTGATGGACGTTCAAATGCCTGTCATGGGCGGCCTGGAATCGACTGAGAAAATTCGTTTATGGGAAGCAGATCACGGTAAACCACGCACAACGATCGTGGCCTTGACCGCCAACGCATTTAAGGAAGACAGGCAAAAGTGTCTGGCCGCTGGCATGGACGATTTTCTGGTCAAACCTATTGACATGGAGAAGCTGCAAGCTACGCTGGTGCGCTGGCTCTAGGAAAATCGTTTAACGTGAAAGAATAAAGAAAACAATAGCAAGGTATCCTTATCCCATAAGGGTTACAGGCATTTTTTATGGTAGAAGCGGCCAGGGTGAATTTGTTCTACAGCCAGTTCCGTCATTCCCGCGAAGGCGGGAATCCAGAATGCACTAGATTCCCGCCT
>CAIYWD010000206.1 GCA_903929815.1 uncultured beta proteobacterium | reverse complement strand
ATTTCATCGGCTGGGAGATCAGGGTGAATTTGTTCTACAGCCAGTTCCGTCATTCCCGCGAAGGCGGGAATCCAGAATGCACTAGATTCCCGCCTTCGCGGGAATGACGAAAATTCAACAACTTGCCTTCAGAACAAATTCACCTTGGCTGGGAGGTAACCGTTTATTGTTTAGACCCTGAATTGGCCCTCAAAGCGTATGGGTTTTATCACCTTGTGCAAACCCCAAAGCCTGCCAAGGCTGGCCTTTGTAAAAACCAATCACTTTGAATAACTCGCCCATTTCATGTTCTAGGATGAGTTTTTGAGCCATGACCCGAGTGGGGAGATCAGCACACTCCAACGGCGTGAGCAAACCGCAATTCATCAAAAACCGGGCTTGATTGCAGTAGCCCAGAACACCCAGACCTGCATCCATCCCTGCCAGTGCCACACCGGTAAAGTTGATGTGAGCCGTGATGTCTTTTTGGCCTACATCTAACAACGGATGGCTGTCCGCCTGATGCGCCTGGTGGCACATCACCGTGCCCATGTGCCGCTGTGGATGGTAGTACTCGGCTTGTGGAAAACCATAGTCAATCAAAAACACGGCACCAACGCTGAGTTTGTCACCCAGTGTGCGAACAAATGACTCTGCCTGGGGGTGAATTTCTGTCAAATAATCGTGTGTGCCTTCGATATCCATGGGCGGGCGCAAGTCGGTAGGGCGGTCTTGCCAAACAAAGCGCGCACCCCCCCCATCATCCAAAGCCACGCCGCGCTCGTGCCAGAGACCTTGAATGCGTGCCAGCAACCGAACTGGCATGGCATCTAAAACTTCGTTACCCAGTACCACACCTTGCAGCGTGTCGGGTAGTGCGTGTACAAAATGCACCTGATCGGCATACGCTGCCAGTGTGGCCTGTTGACGTGCGCGCAAACAGTCTGAAATATCGACGATGGTGTAGCGCGACAGCACCACACCCTGCGCTTTCAAGGTTTGCAACACCTGCAACGCCAAAGCCCCAGAGCCTGCCCCAAACTCCCAAACTTCTTGTGTGCCGGTGACTTGCAGGGCTTGGGCTACTTGTTGCGCTACCGTCCAGCCAAACAGGGGAGACATTTCTGGCGCGGTCACAAAGTCGCTGCCCGCTGTGCGCTGTGCATGGTGAACGGTGTAAGGCAGGTGGCCAAATTTGATGCTGTCGTTTGCGTAGTAACCTAAACCTGGCGTGTAAAGTGCCTGCACCATAAAGGCATCGAACCCCATCCAGCCCGATGAATCCTGAATGCTTTGGCTCATTTTGTGCGCTAAATCGTTCGTTAAACTTGGTGTTGGTTTCATAATTTACAGATTGTCACCGAGTGTCCAACGAATTTTTTCAAGCCCATCCTCCCCGCACTGTATTGATCACCGGTGCTGCCAGGCGCTTAGGGCGTGAAATAGCACTGACCCTGGCCAAAGAGGGCTGGCAGGTGGCGGTGCATTACCGAAAATCTGCGGAAGATGCTTCCAAAACAGTAGCGGACTGTGTAAGACTGGCGCGGGTTAGCGCCTCTTTTTATGCTGATTTAAACGATGAAACAGCAGTGCGTCAATTGTTGCCTGATGTGGTTCATTATTTTGGCCATCTGGATGCTGTGGTGAACAATGCTTCTGCTTTTGATCATGACACTGCCGCCAATTTTGGTTTTGCGGCAATGGAAAAACACATGCGAAGCAACGTGGGTGCAGCCATCGTGCTAAGCCAATTGTTGGCAGATCACTTGCGCGCCCGTTGTGCCCATGGCGTGGTGGTTAATTTGCTCGATCAAAAATTATGGAATCCCAACCCCGATTTTTTGAGTTACACCTTGTCCAAAGCGGCGTTGGAGGTTGCTACCAACATGCTGGCCATTGAATTGGCACCGCACGTTCGGGTGGTGGGGGTAGCGCCAGGCTTGACCTTGCCAAGCCAGATGCAAAGCCAGGAGAAGTTTGATAAGCTGCACAAACTCTCGCCTTTAGGTCATTCTTCAAGTGCTGCCGATGTAGCTGCCACCGTGTCTTTTGCGCTGAACAATAACGCCATCACCGGCACCACGCTGATGGTGGATGGAGGTCAGCATTTGATGGCGTTCAAGCACGATTTTTCTTTGATGTAGTGCTTGGGATATGGTCAACAATAGTGTTTTCATGACATCTTATGCCTTGGGTTTTCAAACCTTGACTTTGACCGGACTACGATTTGATACCCATCTTGGCATTCTTGACACAGAAAAAATCGCACCGCAACCGATTTTGGTAGATGCCGAACTTTGCCTGGGTTCACAGCCTTTGCTGCCCGTCGATGATGACATTACCCATGTGCTCGACTACCGTAAAGTGCGCAAAATCATCATCGACGAATGCACATCCGAACACGTTAATCTGCTTGAAACCTTGATTGGCAAACTGTGTCGGCGTTTGACGCAACTGCCTGGTGTGACAGGCGTTCGCGTGAAAATTGCCAAACTTGAAATATTTGAAGATTGCGAAGTGGCCATCCGCATGGAAACGGGCCAGTGGTCAAAATGATTGGCGCATCACTTGGATGTGCATCAGTGATTCACAATAAATTTCCTACCCAATAATTTCAAAAAACATAGCACACAATGCAATACCAGAGCGGGTTAGAACCGAATTTGATACAATTTTTTGGGGTGGTTAAAGATCGGCTAAACAAACTTTACTGGCGGACATTCGTTCAGTCGCAAGCGCGATGCTTCAAAGGTGATGCAAAACTTTGAACCCTGGCCGGGTGTGCTTGCAATCGTCAAAGTGGCACCGTGGCGCTGTACCACGTGTTTGACGATAGCCAATCCTAACCCCGTGCCGCCGGTTTCACGTGATCGGCTGCGATCGACCCTGTAAAAGCGTTCGGTTAAACGCGGTAAATGCTCTGGTGCAATGCCGGGGCCGTTGTCGGTGACTTCAAAGACAGCCCGACCATCGGGCAAGGGACGCATCATGACCCCAATACGACCGCCTGAGGGCGTGTAGCGAATGGCGTTGCTGACCAAATTGATCATGGCACTGTGCAATTCTTGAAAAATGCCGGCAATGACACCATGACATTGACAGTCGAAGCTCAAATGATGGGGTTGATCATGGCCAAAGACACTTTGCATCAAGGCCTGTGCATCCTGCTCGACCTGACGCATCAGGATGGGGATTGAACCCCAGGTTTCACTGTCTGGAACTGGGCTGCCTTCCAGGTGCGAGAGTGTCAGCAAATCGTCCACCAGAGTTTGCATGCGTACCGATTGCTGTGCCATCAACACCAAGTAGTGTTCTTGCTCTTGTTGTGAAAGTGCGAGCGTTTGCAAGGTTTCAACAAACCCCGTCAAAACGGTCAAAGGGGTACGAATTTCATGCGACACATTGGCCACAAAATCCCGCCGCATGGCTTCAGCTTGCTCCAGTGCTGTGACATCACGAGACAGCAACAAAAATCGGCCACCACCGTAAGGATACAGTTGCACCGACAAACGAATGGGGCGATGGGGTGAATGGCCACGCCCGGGCAAAATCAGTTCTTCTTCAAAATTGCGACTGGCCAAATAAGTCGCAAAACCAGGATCGCGCACCAAATTACCGATGGTTTGTGCCATATCGCGTCGTGCATCCAGACCAAAGTGTGCTGCCGCTGTTTGATTGCACCACTCAATGCGATTTTGGGAATCCAGCAAAATGACCCCATTGGGCGAGGCCTGCAAGGCAGATAAAAAATCTTGCAGACGCTTTTGACAGTCACAAATGGCGTTGTCTTTGGATCGCAACAAACGCAAAGTCCGGTCAAACACATCACCCCAAATGCCACTTGGCAAAGTCTGACCTGGCGGCATGTCGAAGCGCAGGCAACGCAGCAGGGTTGCCGCACGAGAGGTATCAAGCATCAACCAGAGTACAGCCCCCAACCAACCGCCCCACAGGGCAGCATGGATGCCGTGAAATGCCATGTCCAACAACCAGCCACCCAAAGCGCCTGTGGCCTGAAAGCTAAAAAAAGTGATAACGCGCCAAAACATCATATTTTTAATTCTCTTGAATAAAGAAACCCTCACCCGCCATTTTGGCTTTGTGCTTGGCCCGAGCAGCGATGGATGCCACTTGTTCAGCAGTTGCCAGTTCACCACCACGAACCTTGACTGCACCGATGGACAGCGTGGTCAATGGGAAAAATCTGGGCACACCATAGCGGTCATCTGCATGAATGCCACCGGCCGCACGAGCGGGTTCATCAAACAATGCGATGGCAAGTTCTGCAAATTTAGCAATGATGTTCTGGCATTGCTGATGCCAGTCAGCACTTTGATACAAAATAATAAAGTCATCACCGCCCACATGCCCGACAAAATCGCGCTGAGGATCGCAATGTGCTACAGCCAGTCGCGCCAGCAAGCGAATCATTTCATCTCCGCGCCAGTAACCGTACTGATCGTTAAAGGGCTTGAAATTATTCAGATCAGCATAGCAGGCCACAAAATCCACACCACTGCTCAGCAACCGATCAATGTGCTGGTTAATTGGAATATTGCCTGGTAAAAAGGTGAGTGGATTGGCGTGGCGGGCTGCCTCTATGCGTGTTTCAGTGACGGAGCGAACCAATTGCTCACCTGTACCCAAACCCACGTATCGACCGTTATCCGTGATAATAAATCCATCCATCAGGTAGCGTTGATCGTCAGATGTCAGGATGCCGATCAAATCATCGACGTTGCGTCGGCGCTCAATCAATCGGGGCGCCAAATTGGCATGCACCAGACAGGGTTTTTTGCCCCATACTTCCCTGTAATACAGTTTGCAGTATGCGTTCATGAAGACTGCCCGGTTGATGATGCCCACCGGACGGTTGCCATCAATGACAGCTACAGCATGGAGTTTGCTATGGCTGATAAACAGGGCTGCCAACTCATTATTGGTAGTGACCAATTCCACTGACGGGGCATCAATGACCGAAAAACGACTCATAGCTCCAGCGCTTGATACCCTTCGTAACTCAGGCAAGACCGAGACCCTTCGGTCACGCATGGCATTCTGTGCCAAGGACTCGATGTGTACAAAGGGTGTCTGGTTTGGCCGACCCAAAAAATAGCCTTGCCCAAAGGGGATGCCAAGATCACGCAAAACGCGCATGTCGTCTTCCGTCTCAATGCCTTCAGCCACCAATGCTGTGTCGAAAATAGCCGCAATTTGTTGTATGGCCTGAATGGTTTTGATCTTGTCCGCATATTGAGAAATATTTTGGGTAAAGTATTTGTCAATCTTCACAAACTCTGGTTTGAGTTGCGACCAGAGCCGCAAACTTGACCTGCCATCGCCAAAATCATCAAGCGCAAGCGACACACCCGCAGAGCGTATGTCCGATATTACGCAGGCCAGGTAGTCCATGTTCTCGACCCGTTCGTACTCTGTGATCTCAAGAACCAACATCCGTGGCACAACACCAAAATGACCGATCAAGGCGATCAGCGCTTCGCTTCCTCGGTGCTTTAAGACTTGGATCAAAACATCTGCGCTGATATTGACAAACAACCGACCTGATTCGTTGTATTCGCCCCAACGTGCCAGTGCCAGAGTGACGCAATGGTTCTCAAACTCAAAATTCAGATTTTCTTGAGCTGCGGCAGCCAACAAGGCATCAGGTGAATGAAATGGGGTATTTTGTGGCCCCCTGATCAGGGCCTCATGTGAAAAAATAGAGCCATCGCTCAAAGATGCGATGGGTTGAAATACCGGATTCAATGCCTGACTGCGTATCAACCCAGCCAATGGCCCTCGGCCATGTTGTACTGCCTGCGATTGCAGCGCCATGGAAAATGGAACATTGCTGGTACTCAATGGCTTTGCCAAGAAATCACTGTGTAACATGGTTGGCTGCTCTTTCTTGAAGAATGACCCAAACGCACAGGGATTGGGTGAGATTGAAACAAAACCAGAGCTATCTTGCACGGCTTATATGACCGCTTGATGACAAACTTCAGACTTCCCGATCCGCACCAAGCACAGGTAGCAAAAATGATGGAATCGAGAATGGCATCTTGTGGAAGCGGCATCCTGCAGCTTTTAACTTGTTGTCAAGCGCCAAGATGACGCTTCCACAAAGTGCCATTGGGCGTTCCACACGGTTCAGGAAGTCTGAACTTACCCCCAGATGTGTCGCCAGTAGCTCAATTGGGTGCGGTCAATTGAGGAATCCAGGATCATCCTCACAAGTTGGACTGCAAGGTGGTGCTTTGGGCTGACCAGTCAATAGGGTCTTGCTGAAGCACCATATCGATATCCAAACCTAAAACCTCAGCGACTTGTGAGGGAAAACTGACGGCCAAGGCACGCTGTGACGATTTAACTTGCCTGGCTCGCGCACGCCAAATGGCCAAATGAATGACACCTGCCAACGGCTCATAGACCTCGTTGTTAAACGGTTTATTCTCAAATTCAAGGGCATCTGCCATGTTTTGGGGAAACTGCCACTGTCGCACCAGCGCTGCACTGACCTGCGTGTAACAAAAACCAATGGCCTGAAGCTCGGCACGGGTGCGTTTGACATCCAGAACTGACACAGCAGCATCAAGTGCGACTACTTTGGGCATGGCCATGCGCATGACCAATTCACCCATGGAATGAATCAACCCTACACTGAAGGCTGCCTGCGGGTTCAAGTGCAGCAAACCAGCCAGTGCTCGAGACACTCTGGCCGCATCCAGGCTGTAAGACCAAAATTGGGGCAGTTGTATGCCTGGCACTGACTTGAATGTGGCACTGGAGGCTGCCTGCGCTACCATAGTGCGCACACCTGAGAGTCGCAACACAGCCAGAGCCTCTGCCACACTGTGCAATTTGCCCGATAACTTGAAGGTGTCCGAATTGGCCTCTTGCAACAAATGGCAAGTCAGGGCAGGATCAACACAAATCAGTTGGTCAATGCGACGCAAATCAGGCTCAGGCCGTGCCAGCTCGGTCAGCACAAGCGCCATGACCTTCGGGATGCTTGGCATGACAAAGCGTTGTGAAAGCAGTTCAGACAGATGCATTATTTCCCACACGATGTGAGTTTGGAAAACGCCAAAGACATGGCAGACGGTGACTGATGCCAAATTTGTCATGGGCAAAAAGCTCTGGACGCAAACCTTGCATGATTTTTGGGCAGCCCATCAACTCGGCCATGGTCTTGCCTGTTTTAACAATAATTTCTGGCACCACAGAGTAGGTTTCAGGGTGAACACCGGTCATGTCGAGCGGATTATCTCCATAGCGAATACGTAAAAAGCCAGCGCTTTGCTCTTGAACCCGAAGTTCTTGCGCTATTTTTGTGATGATGGTTGGCATGACATTGTTTGAAAAAATGGGGTTGCCTTGTTAAGGATGTGGTCAGTAATAAGTTCCCAATATGGATGTTTCCCTCTGGTGCTTCTATGCTACTCCAGCCAAAGCCCCAAAGGGGCGTGGCATACCAGCCCAGGGTGCAACCCTGGGAACGGGATGGAAGTTTGCAATGCGTTCTGAAGGAACGCCGCATAGGCCGGTCGCGGATGGGTTGTGCGGCGATATGCGGCGT
>CAIYWD010000205.1 GCA_903929815.1 uncultured beta proteobacterium | reverse complement strand
GTCATTCCCGCGAAGGCGGGAATCCAGTGTATTTTGGTCTTCATGGATACACAAAGTCAGTCTGGATTCCCGCCTTCGCGGGAATGACGGGTGCGTTTCAAAGTGATGTGGTGCAATACAAAAACCAAATCCCCCCCTAACCCCCTTTTTTCAAAGGGGGGACAAATACAGCGCTTTGCCCAAATAGGCTAACCGTTCTCATTCCCCCCTTTGAAAAAGGGGGGTTAGGGGCAATGGCACTACCTTAATAATTAGTTCTATAAAAACAATAGGTTAGCAAAACGTGTAGATATTGTTGGCGGCGGTGGCCTTCGCATGACGGTGGGCAGCCTGGCCTTTCCCACCGGGCAAGCGCTATTGGACTGGCTCAAAGCCACCCACCAGCCGTTTAACGCAGCCAAAGTCAACCAATGATGAAAGAAGCGCCACACTCGGAGCGCGGGCGTACTGCCCGTACTAGAAGCGGCTTCCAGCCGCTTGTGCCCCAGAATATTTTCACCATCAAAAGCGCCTCTTTCCCTTATGGGATAAGGATACTTTGCTATTGTTTTATTTAACCATCATCATGGCCCGAACAACAGCATCATCCAATCGACAGGTCATTGGCTTGGGCTTTTTGCCCGAAGAAGCCCGCCACGGCTTCCTGATTGACGTGCCAAAAGGCAGTAGCGCCACTGAGATGGTCTGCATCACCGAGCATCGGGGCAACGACCTCGACAGCTTGGGCGCACGCGCTACCCCTGCACCCCAGCCCAACGATCCCGCCTTGCGCGTGGTGATCGACCGCGCCCGCTGGTTGGCCCTGGCCCCGGCTTTTTGGGACGAAGCCAATCGCCGCCTGCGCGCCAACGGTCTGCCGGTGACCAAGTTCCAAAAGAACCCTGGCCAACCCGTGCCGGTACATCCTTCTTTGGGCAAAGAGCTGTGCATCCTGTGCTGGGCAGTTGAAGATGCCCCGCCTGACAACATCCCCAACGCCCTGTACAACTGGGAGGCCCTGGCCCCCGAAGAGCGCTGGTGGCTCTACACCATGACCGTCGCCACCACCGGTCAGGCCATGCAAAAGGGCATTGGCTGGCGCAAGGCGCTGCGTGCCGCACTGGCCGACAACCCGTTTGTCAAAGGCGAGGGGCTGTCGCCCAAGGCGCGACGCGAGCTGCTGGGGCATTCACAGTTGTCGCTGGCGTTGTGAAGGTTGGGTGTACGATGTGATTTTTTAATGTGAAAGTGTTTTTATGCGAACAACCCTTGACCTCCCCGACGAAACCTTCCGGCAACTCAAAGCCCAGGCAGCGCTCAGCGGTCTCAAACTCAAAGAGTTGGTGACCCAGTTGATTCAGCGCGGACTGACTTCTGTAACAGTAACAGTAACAGTAACAGCACCCGTGCCAGAGCAGCAACCCAACACATTGCCCGTGGCAATTGAGCGGTTGGAGTCTTACCCGATTCCGATCGCACGCGAGGCCGATGGCACCGTCACCCCCTATTTGACCAACGCACAGCTCTATGCCATTTTGGATGAAGAAGACATGGCGCAATACCAAAGGGTGCTACAACAACCCGATGTGTCAAAGTGATGGATCTACCCGACATCAACGTCTGGCTGGCGTTGATTGATAAACGCCACGTCCACCATGCGGTTGCCAGCCACTACTGGGCAGATGCTTCGGTGCAAAGCCGAGCCTTTTGTCGTGTCACTGCCAATGGCTTTTTGCGCCTGTCCACACAAGCCAAAGCGCTGTCAAACCCGTTAAGTCCGCACGAAGCATGGATCATCTACCGGCAGTTTTTGTCGCTCCCCATCATCCATTGGCTGCCTGAGCCATCAGGTGTTGATAATCTCTACTGTGCCCTCACCTGCACCCCCGGTTTTGTGCATCGCCTCTGGACGGATGCCTACTTGGCCGCTTTTGCCATGGCCAGCAAATGCCGGTTGGTGTCTTTTGATTCTGACTTTCAACGCTTTGACAGATTGAACTTTCTGCACCTCACACCAACGGTGCCCTGAACAGTTGCTGTGGCCTGAATTGATATGGATGTGGTCAGTCATAAGTTCCCCATTTGGCTCGTCAGATTTGGACGCACTGCGTCGTTACAAATCGCTTACTTATGTGGCATGGCTTGATTGGTAAGTTATTGATTTATAAAAATAATTATAAATTTACACAATTGAGAAAATCCTTAAAAATCAATTTGTTATACCTTCAAGTCCGACAGGCTGCTAGCATTG
>CAIYWD010000204.1 GCA_903929815.1 uncultured beta proteobacterium | reverse complement strand
GATTTTTAGAAAAGTAGCCGTTTAGGCCGAATTTGCGGCGTTGCTATAGCTTTATCAGGTTTTTGGCAAAATCTTCGTTTTCAAAAATATACATAAACCGTTGATACGAAAATACAAATAGGGTTTTCGTTCAGACACTATATAGGCGATTTCGGTATCTTTTCAAAATCCGAGTCACTGAACTTGGCAGCGCTCAGAATTCGCGAAATTTTACCGTTTGTGATTGATTTATAAGTATATTTATACTTGACTTATGTCAAACTGGCCATGTAGAGATCAGTTTGTCTGAAGGACTCTAATGAATCCATGCGTGCCAGAGCCATCAACGCCAGTAGCAGCAAAATGCTGTCGAGGCCATAGTAACCTTTGGGCAAAGGGTTGAGCAAGTCTTGGGCTGTATCGAGCAGCCCCACGGCCAGCAAGGCCGTCAATGCAAATAGTACCCCAGCACAAGGCACGTCCAGTGCATTTTGGAATTCAGGCGTAACTGCGCTTGACTCACCCAATCTTGTGGCTATGCGGGCTGCTACGTTGCTGTCTTGTTCCGAGCGCTCACTTTTGTTGGTAACGTTGATAATGCTCGCTTCTTCAATGAGTTCTGTGCCTTTGACGTCTTTTTTTTTATCGGGGTGCGCAGTCGCTTGGCGCGGATGGCCTTGATTAGGGTGTCTGGCTTGATCTCCAAAAGTGCTGCGACTTCTCGCGGTGTCTGGCCAGCGTCCAATTGGCTTTGTGCTTGCTGCATGACGGACTCAGTTAGAACGGCAGCACCACGGTGTGCGCGCTCTGCAAAGAAGCCTGCCGGGCCGCTTGCGCGGTAAATTTTGACGACGCGTTTGATGTTTATTTTAGGTATGCCAAAAGTTCTGGCAAGTTCAGCCTGTTTGGCTCCGCAGGTGACGTGAAGTAGTGCGGTAATAAATCGAAATGATGCACGGTCGTCTTGGGCGTGACTGAAAATGGGTAGGCCGTAGTGAAAGTAAGTGACAGTCTCATCAGTGCGGCAAAAACTCAGAACCTCTGTGATTTCTGTGGCTCCAATGGGGAAAAGGGGCAGGTGCAGTTGGGGCATGGGCAAGCTCTATCGGCAGGGAAAAACCAATAATAGCGTTGTTCAGGATTTCTGAATTTTGCAAAACGGTATCTTTGCAAAATCCGCAGCTATGAATATGCTAGCGATCAAAAATATTCAAAATATCGCCATTTGACATTGATTTATATTGATTTTTTACAAACCCCAAGTCAGGCAGGCTGTATAGAGATCAGGTTGTCTGAACGTACAGAACGTTCCCACGCAGGAGCGTGGGAACGATAAAAATCAGCATCACCGTCAGTCTGGCCCGCTTGCGAAACTGGAATGCTCAGAAAGCACAAAGCCCGCATTTGTTCGCCAGCGTAACCAAGCCGTGCTGAATTTTTTGATACACAGTTTGTCATGACGACGTATATAGTGCCTGACCGAAAAGTAATTTTTCTTTTAATAATCATGTTTTTACATCTAATTGTCAAAACGAAGATTTCTGGGGAAGTGGCTGTTTTAGGCGGAATTTGTGGTGTTGCTATAGATTTATCGTGTTTTTGGCAAAATCTTCGTCTTCAAAAACATGCATAAACCGTTGATACGCAAATACAAATAGGGTTTTTGGCCAGACACTATATACTTGATTCAATCTCAAGGGGGAAATATATTGGACGCTGTAAATCCGCTGCCAGCCTTAGTTGCGCTGTGTTTTGCATTCATGACATCCGTGCTATTTACTAAAAAATTTGGGGGTGTTGTTCCTCCTTGCGGGCAGTAGCTTGGCCGCGTCGTCTCGCCTATCCAGACGAGCCGCCAGTGGCCCACTCGGGCGCGTTCAACTGAGGAATCCAGGTTAAATCGCACATGAGAATTCTTGGCATTGACCCCGGTTTGCGCATCACGGGCTTTGGCGTTGTGGATGCAGATGGAGCCATTCTTAGTTATGTGGCCAGTGGCACCATCATGACCACGCACCTGGATACAGGTCAATTGCCCTTGCGACTCAAGGTACTTTATGACGGCATTCATGAGGTTGTGGTTCGCTACGCGCCCAACGCGGCTGCCATTGAAATTGTGTTTGTCAATGTCAATCCTCAATCCACGCTATTGTTAGGTCAGGCACGCGGTGCTGCCATCGCAGCGCTGGTGTGTAATGATTTGCCCGTGGCAGAATATACCGCGCTACAAATGAAACAGGCCGTGGTGGGTTGGGGACGTGCTGACAAGAAGCAGGTTCAGGAGATGGTTCGCCGCCTGTTGAACTTGTCTGGTACGCCAGGGCCAGATGCAGCTGACGCTCTAGGCCTGGCCATCACCCATGCCCACACTCACACCGCCATGACCCGATTGGCGCGTGCCGATGGGGTGGTCGGGGCAGGCAGTGGCAAGTACAAGGCAGGCAGAAGCAGATGATCTTTAAACTTAATTGGATGCGTTCAAGGCCGTGCTATGGCGTTCGACAAATTCCTTGTAGGTGTCAATCCCACGAAACTGCAAAATCGTGTTGCGCACAGCCGCTTCGACCAAAACAGCCAGGTTACGCCCCGCAGTGACTTGAATAATCACCTTGCGAACAGGCACATCAAGCACATCTTGTGTGTGCGGTTCGGCGGGTATGCGTTCGTAGTCGCGTTCCATGGTTTCACAGCGCACCAGATGAACAATCAAATGCAGGCGCATTTTGCGTCGCACGGCAGTTTCTCCAAAAATGCAGCGAATATCCAAAAGGCCAATGCCGCGCACTTCCAGCATGTTTTGCAATAACTCGGGGCAGCGACCTTCAATGGTGTCTTGATTGATGCGATAAAAATCAACAGCATCGTCGGCCACCAAACCGTTACCCCGCGAGATCAGTTCCAAGCCCAGCTCGCTTTTTCCCAGGCCAGACTCACCCGTGATCAACACCCCTAGGCCCAAAATATCCATCAACACACCATGCACCGTGCAGCGGTTGGCAAAATGCTTGGACAAATAAGCGCGCAGCACGTCAATGACCAAAGCGGACGAACTGGTGGTGGCAAACATGGGAATTTGTGCCCGCTCGCACATGGATGTCAGCTCGTCGGGGGATACCTGACCATCGGCTAAAACAAGAACCGGTGGCTCTAGCGTGACAATGCGTGCAATGCGCCGTGCGCAATCTTCAGGGGTTGTGCTGCTCAGGTAAGCAATTTCCTGTTCACCCAGAATTTGAACGCGGTAGGGATGAATGTAGTTCAGGTAACCCACAAGGTCAGCGCCTGATCGTGCGGCACTCACTGCAACGGTATCAAAACGCCGATCAGAGGCGCCTAAACCGGCCACCCACTCCCAATGCAGGCTACTGCGAAAGGCCTCAAACAGAAGATCTGCGTTGATGACATTGGGTTTCAAGACATCACCTCAACACAAACTCAGGCTGAATGCCAATTGACAATCATTTGGTACAAATCAGTGGCATCCTGACACTGCGAAAGTTTGTTTCGCAACGTGTCATCACCCAGCATTTCAGCAATTTCAGACAGTATTTCAAGGTGCTTTTGTGTGGCGGCTTCTGGCACTAGCAAAAAAATCATCAAAGCCACGGCTTGATCGTCGGGTGCGTCAAAAGTAATGGGGCGTGCCAATTGAAATATGGCTGCCATGGGTATTTTTAAACCCTTGATGCGCCCATGCGGAATGGCAACGCCGTGACCTAATCCGGTAGATCCCAGACGCTCTCTGGCAAACAGGCTATCGGTCACCAAGGCACGGTTAAGACCGTGCAAATTTTCAAACAACAAACCGACCTCTTCAAAAGCTCTTTTTTTGCTAGAAACATTAACTTTGACAAGGACTTGTTCAGCAGCAAGAATAGAGGCTAATCGGTTCATGATGGGTTGGGAATGATTCATGTGAGGTAGCAACAGCCGCCTGCCCTGCAAGCGGCTTTTCAAAGTATCAATTACATCAGGCGTTTAGGCGCTTCATGGTGGTGAGATTGCAGACGATCCTTGTGTCGAACCACTTGACGGTCGAGTTTGTCAACCAGTTCATCGACCGCAGCGTACAAATCAGAATGAGCGCTTTCCACATGCAAATCAATACCTTTGATGTGAATGTTGCATTCTGCTTTTTGTCTGCGTTCTTTCTCCTTAAGATTTTCGAGGGTCAACAGCACTTTGACATCCACTACATGGTCAAAATGTCGCTTGATCCGATCTAGCTTGGTCGTCACATAACTGCGCAGGGCAGGTGTAACTTCCAAATGGTGACCGCTGATTGTCAAATTCATACAAAGCCTCCTAAAGCTTTTGAGTTGAAAGAACCACCAACACCTTGTTGATGGCAGGAAAACTGACGATTGTGCATCCATCCACCTATCACACATTTTTGTGATGGTTGCCAAGCCGCATTATCCAGATAAAAAAGACACATCTGACAGATCAAAGTGAGCAAAGCGATAATCTGATCTAACTTTCATGGCATTCAGTCCACCCCAAATGATGAAAGTACTCTTGAGAGCGAGGGCATCTTGTCATTAATACATGAGGGCGATCCGCCCTCGTTCCCAGGTTCTTTCACGAAAACAGTTCACGTTTTACCCGCTCTAATTCAATACACTACATCACTTGGTAATGAGCCATGCTCAATATTTTCACACTTGCCAACGGTCGTTTGTTTCAGGAAGAAATTGAATCTCTTGAGGAACTGTCACACTTTCAACCCATCTGGGTGGATTTAGGCGCACCCACGCTGGATGAAAAACGCTGGATCAAGCAGTATTTTGGTCTGTCCATTCCTGATGACGCAATGGACGAAGACATTGAAGAATCAGCGCGTTTTTACAAGGAAGACAACGGCGATCTTCACATTCGCAGTGACTTTTTAGTCGCAGACGCTCATAAACCCCACACCGTTCGGGTGGCATTTATTTTGAATTTAAACAATGATGATCTCAAAAGTAAAGGTGTCTTGTTTTCCATTCATGATGAAGAAGTACCGGCATGTCGCCTGTTGCGCTTACGCGCACGTCGCGCACCCGGGCTGATTGAAGATGCCAAAGAAGTTTTGCTCAAACTGTACGATGCTGATGCAGAATATTCTGCCGATGCGCTGGAAGAAATTTATGACCAGCTTGAACAAGTCAGTCGAAAAGTGTTGTCAGGTGATGTGACTGACGCGCTCGCAGGCGAAGTTCTGGCTGACATTGCCCACCAGGAAGACATGAACGGCCGTATTCGCCGCAACGCTATGGACACCCGCCGCGCTGTGAGTTTCATGATGCGTATCAAAATGCTCAACAACGATCAATACCAGGATGCCAGGCAAATTTTGCGAGATATTGATTCTCTTGATTCTCACACCGCATTTTTATTTGACAAAATTAACTTTTTGATGGATGCCACTGTTGGTTTTATCAATATCAATCAAAATAAAATCATCAAAATTTTTTCAGTAGCCAGCGTAGCGTTGCTACCTCCTACACTGATCGCCAGCGTTTACGCCATGAATCTGAAGTTTCCAGAACTGGTATTTTTAGGCGGCTGGAGCTACCTGTACACCGTGACGCTGATGACAGCTAGCGCGGTTGTTCCCATGTGGTACTTCAGAAAGCGTGGCTGGCTGAAATAGTATCCGAGGCTCATTCAATTCCCCAGCGCGGGCGTTGAAGATAGCACTTCATCCAGCACAGTCAGACCTTCAGCCACTCGCAATGCACCTGCCAATCGCAAGGGGCGCATACCATCCTGGATGGCCTGGCGTTGAAGTGCATTGGTATTGGGTTCGCGCTGAATCTGGCTTTTGAAGGTTTCTGACACCACCAGCAGCTCATACAAACCTGTGCGTCCCTGAAAACCGGTCATGCGGCAATCGACACACCCCACCGATTTGAAAGGTTTGTAAGTGCCGTTCATTTGCCAGGGTTTGACAACTTCTATTAACGCCTGGCGAGAAGCAGATTCATCAGGCTGTTTGCAGTGCTTGCACAATGTTCGCACCAAACGCTGTGCCAATACGCCGAGCAAGGTGGCATTGATCAAATAGGGTGCAATCCCCAGCTCCATCAATCTTGTCACAGCCGAAGGGGCATCGTTGGTGTGCAGGGTTGAAAACACCAAATGACCTGTAAGCGCTGCCTGCACAGCCATCTCAGCCGTGGCGTGGTCCCGAATTTCCCCCACCATGATGATGTCTGGGTCCTGGCGCATCAAAGCACGCAGTCCTTCGGGAAAGCCAAAGTCGAGCTGTGGCTGCACCTGGGTTTGGTTGAATGCAGGCTCAATCATTTCGATAGGGTCTTCCACCGTGCTCACATTCACCTCCTCGGTGGCAATGCGCTTGAGGGTGGAATACAGCGTGGTGGTTTTGCCTGAACCTGTTGGGCCTGTCACCAAAATAATACCGTTAGGCCGCTTGACCAAAGATTCCCAACGCTTGGCATCGTGTGCCGAAAAACCCAAGGCATCCAGGTCTTTGACCGTGGTGTCGGGGTCAAAAATCCGCATCACCATTTTTTCACCGAAGGCCGTGGGCAGCGTGGAGATACGCATTTCAACCTCATCACCACCTGGGTTGCGCGTTTTGATACGGCCATCTTGCGGGCGGCGTTTTTCAACGACATCCATGCGACCGAGCAGCTTGATGCGCGCCGTCATGGCACCTAAAACGCCCATCGGCATTTGATACACAGGATGCAGCATGCCATCAATACGAAACCGAATGACACCCTGTTCACGGCGCGGCTCCAGATGAATGTCGCTCGCGCGTTGGTCAAAGGCATATTGCCAGAGCCAGTCCACTACTTGAACCACACTTTGGTCATTGGCATCGATCTGTTTGTTGCTTTTGCCCAGCTCTACCAATTGCTCAAAACTGGAGCTGGCATTGGTGCCCGCCTTGGCTGCCGCACGCACAGACTTGGCCAGTGAAAAAAACTCCACGGTATAGCGGTGAATGTCTTGGGGATTGGCTAAGACGCGGCGCACACTGCGGCGTGACTGACGTTCCACTTCAGTCACCCAACCGGTCAAAAAAGGCTCGGCAGTAGCCACCAGGACTTCGTGAGGTGTCACTTGCACAGGCAAAATTTTGTGGTGTTCAGCGTAAGCCAGACTCATGGTGTCGGCCACCTTGCCCACGTCAACCTTGATGGGGTCAATTCGCAAATAAGCCAACCCCGTTCGCCCTGCCAGCCACTGAATCAGGGCTTCAATGTCAAGGGGTTTGTCGTCACTGGCTCGGTGAATAGACACACTGGCCAGACGCACCAAGGGGTGTTGCACACTTTCAGCCTGCGCACAACGGGTGTGAATGCGCTGGGCTTCAGAGGCAGTGATCACCTCGTCTGCCAGTAGCCAGCGCACCAGGCTGCGCCAGTCCAGGGGGCCGCTGGGTTCGTCTGCACGGGGCTTAGAATGGTTAGCGTGGCTCATAACGGTGTGGTGTTTTTGGATATTTCAATGGACAGCAACCGGATTATCTTCACTCCCCATTCACAATATCCGCGTTGTTAACCGTTTAGACCCCACCATCGTCATTCCCGCGAAGGCGGGAATCCAGACTGCCTTTGTACCTTGGTAAACCAACATGCACTGGATTCCCGCCTTCGCGGGAATGACTGCATTTGACATGAGGTCTAAACGGTTACCGGTTACCCGCGTTGTTGTCGTGCTTGTTCATGAACGAACCTGGAAGGCATGTTTGAGCCTTGGTTTTGGGTGTTGGGTGATGGTTTATGGGCACAACTTCACCTTTAAAAGTTATACGTCAAATTGGCCTCTAGCCCTAGATACATCAGCATAGTTAGCTATCTTTTTAATAGTAATTATCATCATTGGTAACCCTCGACATTCAACCATGACCACACTTGACACATTGACATCACAAACCGATATTTTTCCCTGGAGCGATAACTTTGCCACTGGCATAGACATCGTTGACCTGCAGCATCACAGACTTGTTGATTTGCTCAATCAACTGGCCATCCACATGTCTTATGGTGCTGATGAGCTGGCGATGTATGCCGTGTTTGACGATCTGGCAGATTACACGGTCTATCACTTTCAAACCGAAGAGGGCATTTGGAATCAACATTTTGCCAGTGACGAATTGACGATTGCCCACGCACAAACACACAAGAAATTTGTAGCAGAGGTCGTTCGTGTGCGTAGCCTGGCAGGTGCTTTGAGCGATGAAGCCGCCACTGAACAAATTGTTTCGTTTCTGACCAACTGGCTGGCGTTTCACATTTTGGAAGATGACACCCACATGGCCCGCATTGTGTTGGGATTGCAAAGCGGTCTGAGTTTGCCAGAGGCCAAGGCATCTGCCCTGCAGCACATGAAAGGTGCAGCGCATGTACTGATTCAGTCGGTGCTCAAAATGTATGACAGCCTGTCCACACGCACGCTAGCGCTCAGACGTGAAGTGAATCAACGAAGACGGGCTGAAGAAAAATTGCGATTGTCCCGCAACATCATTGAAAGTTCGGCAGATGCCATTTTTATCACCACCCCCGAAGGACTGATTACCGATGTCAACCCCGCTTTTTGCCAGAATGTGAAGCAGGATCGTGATGTTTTATTGGGTCAGGCCATTGCCACTGTCAAACCGGGATTGTTGGCTTCTGACAAAGGGCTAACAGTCTGGGCAGAGGCCATTCAAACGGGTCACTGGGCGGGTGAACTCAGTAACCGCAGACCTGACGGTGAACTTGAGATGGTATGGCTGACCTTGTCCATTGTCAAAGATGAGACATCCGAGACCCGGCACTGTGTGGGCATGGTATCTTCCATTTCGCAATTGGTGCAGCGTTACCACGCGCTTGAAGCCGCAGCCAACCACGATGCTTTGACAGGCCTGCCCAACCGCCGTCTGTTGGGCGACCGCCTGACTCAAGCCATTGAGCGCAGCAAACGTAGCAGCACACTGTTGGCTGTGTGTTTGCTTGATCTGGATGGTTTCAAACCCATCAACGATGTCCTTGGCCACAATGTGGGCGACCAAGTGTTGTGCGTGGTGGCAGAACGCATGACACGGATATTGCGTGGCGCAGACACGGTAGCGCGTTTGGGCGGTGACGAATTTGTGCTGCTCTTGGGAGAGTTGGGCGAAGCACACAATGCTAAAAGCCATCTCAAACGGTTGCTGTATGAAATCTCTCAGCCGATTGATGTGCAACCTCACCCCGTGAGAGTGACTGCCAGCATTGGTGCCATACTGTACCCACGCGACTGCGCCCACGTGGATGAACTGCTGAAACTGGCTGATACGGCCATGTACGCGGCCAAGGCACAGTGCAAGGGGTGTTTGATGTTTTACAGTGAACTGTTCCCAAATCATCAATAATCAAGTTTGTTTTTTTTGGATGTTCTTATGCCACACCGCACCTTCACCCTTTTTGACCCCATTCAAGCTGGCGCCTTGCAGCTTGCCAACCGCATCGTGATGGCCCCACTCACACGCAACCGTGCGCCCAATGCCATTCCCACCCCGATGATGGCCGAATATTACGGTCAGCGCTCCAGCGCCGGACTGATCATTTCTGAAGCAACCGCCATCAGCCAGCAAGGTCAGGGTTATGCCAACGTGCCAGGCTTGTATGCCATAGAGCAGCTTGACGGCTGGAAGCATGTCACGCAGCGCGTTCATGCCGCAGGCGGCAAAATCGTAGTGCAGCTCTGGCATGTCGGACGCGTTTCACACACCAGCTTGCAGCCTCATGGCGGCCAGCCTGTCGCACCGTCAGCCATAGCAGCCAAAACCAAAACCGTTTTGATTCAAGAGGGTGTGACAACATTTGTTGAAACATCCGAGCCGCGTGCCCTCCATGCCCACGAGCTGCCTGACATTGTGCATACCTATCAGGCAGCAGCTCGCAATGCCGTCGAAACCGCCCATTTTGATGGTGTCGAAATCCATGCTGCCAATGGTTATTTGCTGGATCAGTTTTTGAAAGCTGGCTCTAACTTGCGGCGCGATGACTACGGCGGCAGCATTGAAAATCGCGCCAGGCTGCTGCTTGAAGTTGTGCAATCTGTTACCCAGGCGATTGGGGCTGAGAAAACGGGCATTCGCCTGTCCCCCGTCACCCCCGCCAACGACGCATTTGACCCCGATCCCCAGCCTTTGTTTGACTATGTGGTGCGCGAACTCGCATCGTTCAAACTGGCTTATGTGCATGTGATTGAAGGTGAAACCCGTGGTGAACGTGTCATGCCTGATCGTCCTTTTGATTACATTGGCCTGCGTCGGGCTTACCGTTCTGCAAGTGGCAAGGGTGCCTGGATGGTCAATAACGGATTGGACAAAGCGCTTGCCGAACAAGCCATTGCTGACGGTGCTGATTTGGTCGCGTTTGGCCGCCCGTTTATTGCCAACCCTGACCTGGTAGAGCGTATTCGGCGCAACAAGCCCTGGACTGAAGGCGACCTCAGTACTTATTACGGCGGTGACGCAAAAGGGTACACCGATTACCCCACCCTGTACCCATCCCAGCCCAGGTAACCATTCACCATGATGCGGGATCGCATTGCCACAGCGGCACAGTACATCCTTCCCAAACAGGCTTTAACATGGCTGGCTGGCCGCTTGGCACAAACAGAGGGCGGCCGCCTGACAACAAAACTGATAGCATGGTTTGTTCGGCACTACCAAGTCAATATGGCAGAGGCCGCTCACCCCGACATTGCCAGCTACGCCACTTTTAACGACTTTTTCACACGCGCCTTAAAACCAGGTGCCCGCCCGTTGGCGCAAGCTGCATGGGTGTGCCCTGTCGATGGTGCCATCAGCCAGTTTGGCAGCATTTTGGGGCCGCAGATTTTTCAAGCCAAGGGACACCATTACAGCAGCACTGCACTGCTCGGTGGTGATGCCACTTTGGCCGCACGGTTTGACAATGGTCACTTTGCCACACTGTATTTAAGTCCACGCGACTACCACCGCATTCACATGCCATGCGATGGCCACCTGACACGCATGATTTATGTGCCGGGTGATTTGTTTTCTGTCAATCCCGTCACAGCAGAGCATGTGCCGGGTTTATTTGCCCGCAACGAACGTGTGATATGTGTGTTTGAGAGCGCAATAGGCACTTTTATTCTGGTGATGGTAGGCGCCACCATCGTGGGCAGCATGGCCACAGTTTGGCAGGGTGTCGTCAATGCCCCTCGTACAGATAGGCTGTGCGAATGGAACTATGAAAATCAGAATATTTTTTTGAAACAGGGTGACGAAATGGGACGCTTTTTGCTGGGTTCTACTGTTGTGATGCTATTTCCCAAAGGTCCCCTGCAATTCAACCCCCTGTGGCGACCAGGTGGTGATGTTCGATGTGGAGAAAGCATGGTGGAGCGCTGAGTTCACATTTCTTCAGGCTGGACGATAGGGTCAACATCGACAATATTCTAAATTCAGATGTCCTGATCCGCACCCAGCACAGATGGTGGAAGCGGCATCCTGCCGCTTGTGGCTTGTAGCTTGTAGCTTGTTAAGCGCCAAGATGGAGCTTCTACACATTGCCATTGGGCATTCCACGCGGTTCAGTATTTTTGAAATTATGATTGCATTGCCTTTATTTCTAAGGATATGGTCAACAATAAGTTGTGCATTTGGCCGTCAGAGTTAAAGATGCAATGCTAGGCGCAAATCGTGCGGTGTGGCCCAGCCACATAAGCGATTTGTAACGACGCAGTGCGCCCAAATCTGACGAGACAAATGCACAACTTATTATTGACCATATCCTAAACAGATTCCTACAGTTGGAGTTTCTTTGATGACATCATTTAACGAACAGTTTGATCAGCACGGTGTCTGGCGGCGAGAATTTGCCTTGCACCTGAAGTTATTGGCGCAGTGGCTTCAAGACCAGGATTTGCTCGATGCTGCAGTCCAGGAAAGGCTCTCAAAACTGGAGCGACAGGTTCGCGTGGACAAGGTCATGGTGGCATTTGTGGCTGAATTTTCACGGGGCAAGTCCGAGTTGATCAACGCCATTTTTTTTGCAGATTATGGTCGGCGCATCATGCCCGCGAGTGCCGGACGCACCACGATGTGTCCTACCGAGATGGCTTATGACACAGATGTACCGCCCTGCCTGCGCCTTTTGCCCATTGAAACCAGACTCCAACCCCAGGCATTGATGGAATGGCGCATGGTGCCAGAAAAATGGGAACGCATTGACCTGGATGTGAATAACTCAAAACAATTGGCACGTGCCTTGGCAAAGGTAGCAGAAACCATTCGTGTTTCACTTGATCAGGCCAAAGCACTGGGCTTTTGGAATGATGCAGCGTTAGAACCCCCACCCCTGATGGACAGTCAAGGCCAGGTTGAGATTCCCAAGTGGCGACATGCACTGATCAACATAGCACACCCTTTGCTCAAGCAAGGTTTGGTGATTCTGGATACCCCGGGCTTGAATGCCATTGGTGCTGAACCGGAATTGACTGTTAATCTGATTGCGCAGGCGCAGGCGGTGGTGTTTATGCTGAGTGCTGACACCGGTGTCACCCAATCTGATTTGGCGATTTGGCGTGAACATCTGGTAGATGATGGTCAGGATCGCAGGACGCGCCTGGTGGTGTTAAACAAAATAGATACCCTGTGGGATGCACTGGACAACGAAGAAGATGTTCAGTCACAAATTGATCGACAAGTCACGTCAACTGCCAATATTTTGGGTATCTCCAGCAAACAAGTGGTCGCTATTTCTGCACAAAAAGGGCTACTGGCCAAAGTCAACCATGATGCTGCCCTGTTAAAGCGCAGTTGTTTATCAACGCTTGAAGAGGCTTTGAGTCAACACATCATGGGGCAACGAAAAAGAATTTTGAGCGATGCGGTGCTCAAAGGCATTGCTGATGTGCGTGTTGAAATTCACAGGCAAATACAACTTCGTCTGCGTGAACTCAATGATCAGATTTTGGAACTTCGTGGTTTGCAAGGAAAAAACACACCCGTCATCAAACACATGCGTTTGCGTATTCATAAGGAGCAAGAAGACTTTGAGGCCGGTGGCTTGAAAATTCACGCTGTGCGATCCATCCACATGAAGCTATTGCGTGAAATTTTCAGCCTGCTCAGTACCACACGGTTAAAGTCGGAAATGGCACAACTGACCCTGGCACTTCAACAAAGAGGACTCAAGCGCGGTATCAAACAAATCTATTCACAAACCATTGAACGCTTGCGTGCCAATTTGCGAGTGGTTAAAGCCAAGGAGATGGAAATTAGCGCCATGCTTGAAGCCAGTTTCTTGCAGTTGAATACCGACTACGGTTTTTCACTGCAACTCCCCGATGCCCCCAGTTTGGATGCCTGCTTGTATGACCTTGATTTGATTGAGCGTAGTCATGTGCAGTACCTTGGGCTTGGCAACGCTTTCAGACTGGCTCAATCGGAATTTGTGGATCGTTTGGTGCGGGCACTGTCCACCCGATTGCTCTCGGTCTATGAGACTGCCTTGGGCGAAATTGAAACCTGGAGCAAATCAGCAGCATCTCAATTGGATACTCAATTGCGCGAACGGCGAAAAAACTTTCTGCGCCGTATTGAGGCCATCGATCGTATCGGAGAAGCCTCTCATGGTTTGGACGAGCGCATGTCCGACATTCAAAGCAAACTTGTGAGCATGACGCAAACACAGGCCAAACTTGAAGAGTTGACCGAGCAATTGCGCCTGATGATCACCCCAACGCATTTTGAACACATGACAGATGAAGCCACAACCGTGCAATCTGGTCTCTGAGTGCGATCAATTTTTAGCGATGTCAGTGCTGCAATGGCAGGCAGAACTGGGTCGCCATGATTTGCCGTGGCAAAACACGCACGACCCCTACCCCGTTTGGTTGTCAGAGATCATGCTGCAACAGACCCAGGTGGTGACTGTGCTGGGATATTTTGAACGCTTTTTGGCACGTTTTTCCAGCGTGGCGGCTTTGGCGCAGGCCACTCAAGACGATGTGCTGAGCGTTTGGGCAGGCTTGGGCTACTACAGCCGTGCCAGAAATTTGCACTGTTGTGCGCAACAAGTGCTCCATCTGCATGACGGCATGTTTCCACGAACTGCACAGCAACTTCAAACTTTGCCAGGAATAGGCCGATCCACGGCATCGGCGATTGCTGCCTTGTGTTTTGGTGAACGTGTGGCTATTTTGGATGGCAATGTCAAACGCGTATTGACTCGCTACCTTGGTTTTTCCGCCGATCTGGCGCAGGCAAGCAACGAACGACGATTATGGGATACCGCCACACAACACTTGCCCATCGATGGTATTCATCAAAGCATGGTGGGCTATACCCAGGGAATGATGGACCTCGGTGCGACCGTATGCACAGCAAAAACTCCAAAATGTTCAATATGCCCCCTGGCCAGCCGATGTGTTGCAAAACAACTTGATCAACCTGAATGCTTTCCAGTCAAGACCAAAAAACTCAAGCGCCATGCACAGACCATCTGGTTACTGATGGCAACCACGTGTGAGGGTGCTGTGTGGTTGAATCGTCGCCCAATTCCGGGCGTATGGGCTGGCTTGCATTGTTTGCCAATGTTTGAAGACCGACTGACATTGCAGCGTCATTTACCCACCGACGTGCCCACCCGATGCATTGATTTACCCAGTATTAAACATGTACTGACACACAAAGACCTTCACCTGAACACGGTTCAATGTCAGATGCCCCATCGACCACTGTTGTCTATTGAGGGGCGCTGGTTTGATGCCCATGAATTACCAGGACTTGGTTTTCCTGCTCCCATCAAAAAAATGCTCAATACTGCCTTGCAAAATACTGGTCGCCCGTATACCCACGCCTATAAACCACAGATACTGTGATGGCTTGTGCGATATGATTTACTCCTGTTTCAATAGCTAACTACGCATACTGGACGTGCGTTACAGGGCAAAAAGGCTTATGATGATCATGATTGTCAGGGTATGGATGAACAGTCCGAGAATACCGTTCAGGATGAAATCGATAAAATTTTCTGTCTGGCTAGGCGAGAGGATGCGCTAAAACGCACCCGGCGCACTGTAACCGTTTAGACCTCATGTTAAACCTGGATTCCTCAGTTGACCGCTTATTGTCTTCACTAAACCGTTATAAAAATTGATATTTGTTACTTCGATGGAGTGTACCCTTTGGGTGAGAGCGCTACGCACCCGATTGAGCTACTGGCGACACGTCTGGGGGTGTTGTTCCTCCTTGCAGGCAGTAGCCTGCAGCGTCG
>CAIYWD010000203.1 GCA_903929815.1 uncultured beta proteobacterium | reverse complement strand
TTGTTCTGAAGGCAAGTTGTTGAATTTTCGTCATTCCCGCGAAGGCGGGAATCTAGTGCATTCTGGATTCCCGCCTTCGCGGGAATGACGGAACTGGCTGTAGAACAAATTCACCCTGATCTCCCAGCCGATGAAATGACATCACACTGAAAAACTTGATCCGCAACCACAGGTTGTGATGGCATTGGGGTTTTTGATAACAAACTGCGCACCCTGCAAGTTTTCCTTGTAGTCAATTTCAGCGCCTACCAAGTATTGGTAACTCATGGCATCAATCAGCAGCGATACCCCATTTTTGGTCATGATGGTATCGTCATCGTTGGTGATGTCATCAAAGGTAAAGCCATACTGAAAGCCTGCGCACCCTCCGCCCTGAACAAACACACGCAGTTTTAAATCAGGGTTACCCTCTTCAGCAATCAAGTCAGCCACCTTGGCGGCAGCACTGTCGGTAAACAAAATGGAGGCAGGCCTATCTGCGGGGAAAGTTGAAGCGATGTCACTCATGAATTTTTCCGATGGTTGGAATGTTTCAATTCGTATAGGATGTGGTCAGAAATTCAAACGCCCATAAGCAATGGAAGAACACAACCGCGCCACAATGACCATTTCACCCAGCAAAATAATCAAAGGGCGCAAGAGCAGACGCAGTTTATCGTTTTATCGTTCCTACGCTCCAGCGTTGGAACGCATTCCCTACCGCTCCAACGGTAGGCCACCGAAGCAGGCATGCCTCAGTGCGAATGTCGTCAGACCCCAAGACCATTGAACTGAACCAGTGCCGGATATGGTTAACAAAGAAAACTTAACGTTTGCTGAACTGTTTGCGACGGCGTGCACCGTGTAAACCCACTTTTTTACGTTCCACTTCGCGGGCATCGCGGGTCACAAAACCAGCTTTGCTTAACTCAGGCTTGAGCGTAGCATCGTAATCCATCAAAGCACGCGTAATGCCATGACGCACAGCACCCGCCTGACCGGACTCTCCACCGCCTGCAACGTTGACCATGATGTCAAAAGTTTCAGTATGGTGTGTCAGCACCAAAGGCTGTTTGCAAATCATGATAGACGTAGCGCGCCCAAAAAATTTGTCGATGGCCTTGCCGTTGACGACGATCTGGCCGGAGCCTTTTTTTAGAAATACACGTGCGACGCTGGATTTACGACGCCCCGTACCATTGTTCCATTCACCAATCATATCAAGCTCCTTAAATTTCCAACACTTTGGGTTGCTGTGCCGTGTGCGGGTGTGTATCACCTGCATAGACCTTGAGTTTTTTAATCATGGCGTAGCCCAAAGGACCTTTGGGCAACATGCCTTTGACCGCTTTTTCCAAAGCACGACCGGGGTGTTTGGCCTGCATGTCACGAAAATTGATGGAGCGAATGCCACCCGGATAACCTGTATGCCGGTAGTAAATTTTGTCAAGAGACTTGGCACCGGTCACACGCAGTTTGTCTGCGTGGATCACGATAATATAGTCGCCAGTATCGACGTGAGGCGTGTAAATGGCCTTGTGTTTGCCGCGCAACCGGAGAGCAACTTCGCTGGCTACTCGTCCGAGGATCTTATCGGTCGCGTCAATCACAAACCACTCATGCACGACCTCAGCGGGTTTCGCGCTGAAAGTTTTCATGGGATTTTTGGGATGGAAAGGGAGTGTGAGGCTCTTTTTCACGGTCGGCGTTCCTCTGATGGGAATCTCTTAGGTGAGACCAAGCACGGGCAGTAAAACCGCGATACTTCTTCGCCGCGGAGCCACAAAAGCGCTGCGAAGGCGGGCATTATATGAACTTGAAGCGGTTAATATGCGCCCATGTTTAGTTATCGTCACGCCTTTCATGCCGGCAACCATGCCGATGTTCTCAAGCACACCACGCTGCTGGCCATTTTGCGCCATCTCAAGCTCAAAGACACGGCACTGACCGTGTTTGACACCCATGCCGGCGCAGGTTTGTACCGGCTGGACGGTGACTACGCCAACACCACCCGGGAGGCCAGCCAGGGCTACTTGCGTCTGGTTGAACAAATTTCATCCATTCACCCATCTCCCGCACTGCAAGACTACATGGATGTGGTGGCGAGCTTTAACTCAGGGGGCAGCCACAAGGTGTATCCCGGTTCACCCTTTTTAATTCAACATCTGCTGCGCGACAGAGACAAACTCAAACTGTTCGAGCTTCACCCCACCGACATCAAAACACTCACAGCCCATATTGATCAACTTGATGTGGGGCGTCAAGTGGCTGTATTGTGTGAGGATGGCTTTGAAGGCATCCGGAAATTTTTGCCTCCACCGACTTGCAGGGCGCTTGTACTTTGCGATCCAAGCTATGAAATCAAGAGCGATTATGACCGTGTGACCAACATGGTGACGGATGCGCTCACCCGCTTTGCCACCGGAATTTATGCCGTGTGGTATCCCATCATCCCACGCCCCGAGGCCCACCAGTTGCCGCGCAAGCTCAAAACCCTGTGCAACAAAACAGGCAAGCCCTGGTTGAACGCCACACTGACCGTTAAATCCAGCAAATTCATCACCGACGACGCAGGCGATATCATTCGCCCAGGGTTGCCAGCCAGCGGAATCTTTGTCATTCACCCACCCTACACCTTGAAAGCGACCTTGCAAGACACTTTGAAGCAAGTAGCTCAAGTGCTCTCGAACCATCGAAGCGATGGCTATACGGTGGAAACAGGTGGCAACAGGTAGGATTCATGTAGATGGGTGCATATGTTGCAGCATTGCCACAAAATAGAAATCCAATAGCCTGTGAAGGTGTTAAATTTTGCCGTATGGGTGTTTTTTTAAGGGCATTCATGTTGAAATTATCGGTGTGGATGGTTATTCACTGTTTCAAAACCACCTGTTCAAAGGGGGATTGAATTTTTTAACTTTGGGAGTTTTTTATGAAAAAGAGTCTGATTGCCTTGGCAGTTCTTTCTGCAACAGGTGCATCGTTCGCGCAATCCAGCGTGAATGTTTATGGCATTGCTGATGTTTATTTTGGTAGCACACGTTCAACCGGCGCACCTACGCAAACCGTGGTGGACAGCGGTGGTGTTGACACGAGTCGTTTTGGTTTCAAAGGCACTGAAGATTTAGGCGGCGGATTGAAAGCCAACTTCTTGCTGGAACAAGGTTTTTCGATGGACAGCGGTGCGTCTGGTTCGACGGGTAGCACTTTTTCTTCTTGGAAGGCTGCTTCTGACAAGCTGGCTGGCATAGCTAATCCAACTAAGGCCCAGCTGCAAAGTGCCGCAGATGCTAAAGCTGCTGCCGAGAAGGGTCAAATGTTCAGCCGTCAGGCATATGTCGGTTTTTCGGGCAATTTTGGTGAAGTCAAATTGGGCAAAATGTTCACCCCTTATGATGACACCAAGGGTGTTGCCAACGCAGTTTTTGATTCTGGGCTTTCACCACAAATAAATGTTTGGTTAAGCGAAAGCTATGCTGCCAACCCCGGCAGCTCTGTCTATTACGCTACGCCCAATATCAGTGGTTTCAGCGGTGCTTTGAGCTATAGCTTGGGTGAGAATAAAGACATACCAACGGTGGGTGTTGATGCTGGTTCTGTCACCAGCTTGCGCGCTCAGTATGAAGGTGGTCCTTTGTATGCTGGTTTTGCTTATCAAACTGAAAAAGCCACTGGTGATGCAAAAAGCCTTAACTTTACCCGTCTGAATGCTACTTATGACTTGGGCGTTGTGAAAGTGCTCGCCGGTTATGGTTTTGTGAGTCAGGATGCTGTAGTCGGTGAAACCCAAGAGACCAATGAATGGCAAATTGGTGTTGACTACCCTGTCTCCAGCACTTTGAAGCTCTCGGGTGGTTTTGCTCGTTCCAGCGACAACGCAGCCAAGGGTGAACAAGTGCGTAGTGGCTATGGCTTGGGTGCTTCTTACTCCCTGTCCAAACGGACAGTTGTCTATGGTGGCTACCAATCCAGCACAAAGGATAAAATTGCAACTGGTGATGTTGACACCAGCCTGGTCGCAGTCGGTATCAATCACAAGTTCTAAACCATCCTTTCAATGTCAGCTTGCCTGACATGTTTGGGTTCATCCAAACCGCCCTTTTGGGCGGTTTTTTTTCGCCAAAAATACCCTGACAATGCCCACCACAGCACAGCCAGACGACGGGGTACGATGGTTTAGCTTTGATGATTGTGGCCTGCCCTGTGTACAAAAAACCCTTTTTTTACGGCCTGTTCACCCTGTGCCTGTTGGCATGTGGCCAGGTGGCTTTTGCCACAAACTTTGTTCGTGACCAAGAAATTGCCCAATGCCTGCCGGGTGAAATTTCAACTTGGGGTGACGGCCAAGACCGTGCAGCCATCAGCTCGTCCATCCTGTTTGTTTACCAACATGCCTCTGCACCCGTCTGGTTTGATGAACCTCTGGTTTTGGCGGCGATCCAGCGGTCAGCACAAGCTTGGTCGCCTTGCGGCATTGCAAGCCGTGTGACCCGTGGGTCAAATGCACCGCCAACGGGCAGTGTTTTGGTTCAATGGAGCGAAGCAGGCAGTCGCGGTAACTTTGGGTTGGCCAACCTGGGCGATCGCACGCTGTCTTTGGGGCTTTCAGCGTTTCAACTGCTGAAAACCCGTCGTCCAGATTTTGATGCTCGCTCAACCTTGCAGATGGTCATCTCCCATGAAATGGGACATTTTTTTGGTGTGATGTCTCATTCCAAACGCTGCGTTGATGTGACCTCGTACTACAACAATGGCCGTGGAGACTCTTGCCAAATTCGCGGAGGAGGTCAAATTCAACCGGGTATTGAATACCGTTCAGACTTGCCTACAGCCTGTGATATTCAACGATGTCGCATGGCTAATCAAAAACCAATGACACCCTAAAGAGGGTGCGATTCAAAGTTTTATCGTTCCCACGCTCCTGCGTGGGAACGATAAAAAAATCGCTGCGACTGAAGCTACATAAGATATTGATTTTTATACTATTGTAGTCACATATTAAAGATAAAACAAGCAATTTGCGCCTGGGAGTCTGTTGAACTTCAATGCGTCATTGTTTGATCAGTAAATAATTTTCAACAGAGTGAAATTTTTATAATATCATTATAAATCAACAACTTCAAAAACAATGATGGCAGGCTGCCAAGATTGCATCCCAAATCTGACAGCCAAATGCAAAACTGAGTGCTGACCATATCCTAAAATCGTTTTATGCCCGTAGATTCTGCCCCCACCAACCTGACGAATCATTTTTTGATCGCCATGCCCAGCTTACAAGATGATCTGTTTTCACGCAGTGTTGTCTATTTGTGTGAGCACGGTTTGCATGGGGCCATGGGTTTGGTCATCAACAAACCTTGTGGCATCAACATCAAGGGTTTATTTGATCAGGTTGATCTGCCATTGCAGCGTACTGATTTAACGACAGCCCCTGTCTTTGTTGGTGGGCCGGTACAAATTGAACGCGGTTTTGTACTGCATGAACCTATTTTTGATCAAGCTCATAAACCGATAAATTCTGTTTTTACATCCACTTTGAGCATCCCCGGCGGGTTGGAAATGACCACATCCAAAGATATTCTGGATGCGTTATCCACAGGGTCAGGACCCCGTCAAGTGCTCATTTCACTGGGATATTCGGCGTGGGGACAGGGGCAGTTAGAGTCAGAATTGTCCGACAACAGTTGGCTGACCGTCGTGGCTGACCGTCGTCTTATTTTTGATACCCCCGTAGCACAACGTTGGACGGCTGCACTACAGTTGTTGGGGTTGCAAGCCTGGATGATCTCACCCGATGTTGGACACGCCTGAATCCCCTTGCGTTCCCTCGCATTTGCAAACATTTCTTGCCCTTGATTTTGGTCTGAAACGCACGGGTTTTGCCGTGGGCAACCGACTATTGAGAACGGCACAGCCCCAAGGCACTCTCACCGCCTCTGGGGATGCCCGTTTTGTTGAGGTTGCCAAACAACTTAAAGTGTGGCAACCCGATGCCTTGGTGTTGGGTGTTCCGTTTCACCCTGATGGTGCAGCCCACGAGAACACCGCACGCGCTCAACGTTTTGCCCGCCAGTTGCGTGGGCGTTTTGGCTTGCAGGTATTTGAAGTCGATGAGCGTTACACCACCACAGAGGCACGCTCCATGGGTGCCAAAGATGCTGATGCTGCTGCGGCCTGTATTATTTTGGAACAGTTTTTAAGGAGTTTTCCATGAGTTTGCTTGCACTTGATGCTGAGGCACTGTACGCTGATTTGGCACTCAACATGCGCAACCAAGTCAGACCTGGCACTCACCTAGTTGGCATCACCTCTGGCGGTGTTTGGCTGGCTGAGCGGCTTTGGCGGGACTTGGCGCTCACAGAATCTGTAGGCATCATTTCATCAGCCATGCACCGCGATGATTACGCTCGCCGTGGCATGGCTGCTGCTGCACAGACACAAATTCCATTTGATGTGAATCAAGCCCATATCTATTTGCTCGATGATGTGCTGTTCACGGGGCGCACGGTGCGTGCCGTCATCAACGAACTGTTTGACTTTGGCCGACCGGCCAGTGTCAAACTGGCCGTTTTGGTCGATCGCGGCGGGCGAGAATTGCCTATTCAGGCCGATGTGTGTGCTGCTCGTATCAGCTTGCCTTGCACACAATCACTCAGGCTACAGCAAGATGGAGCCGGTCGATTCACCTTCAACGTGAAAGACCATGCCTCATGCTAAACCAACGCAACCCGCAGCTTAATCAACAGGGCGAACTCATCCATCTGCTCTCTACAGAGGGTCTGCCCAAAAGTATTTTGACCCATCTGCTCGATACTGCCACCAACTTTGTGTCCATCAACAACAGAGAGGTCAAGAAAGTGCCCTTGCTGCGCGGCAAAAGTGTCTTTAATTTGTTTTTTGAAAATTCCACACGAACCCGAACCACTTTTGAAATTGCCGCCACACGGCTGAGTGCCGATGTCATTAACCTGGATATTGCCAGATCATCGGCATCCAAAGGTGAATCCCTCCTTGACACCATTGCCAACTTGAGCGCCATGGCTGCTGATATTTTTGTGGTGCGTCACAGCGAGTCTGGTGCTCCGTATTTGATTGCCCAGCACGTCGCGCCCCATGTTCACGTTGTCAATGCGGGTGATGGTAGCCACGCCCACCCCACACAGGCTTTGTTGGACATGTACACCATACGGCACTACAAGGGAGATTTTTCCAATTTGACCGTGGCCATTGTGGGCGACGTTTTGCATTCGCGGGTGGCACGCTCGGACATTCATGCCCTGACCACATTGGGATGTGCCGAGGTTCGCGTGGTCGGCCCCAAAACCCTGGTGCCCAGTGATATGGCGCCCATGGGCGTTCGGGTGTATCACACCCTGAGCGAGGGTATCAAGGGTTGCGATGTCATCATCATGCTGCGCTTGCAAAATGAACGCATGAGCGGTGCCTTGCTGCCTTCCAGCCAGGAATTTTTTAAGAGTTTTGGCTTGACGCAAGACAAACTGCAGTTGGCCAAGCCCCATGCCATCGTGATGCACCCCGGCCCCATCAATCGGGGTGTTGAAATTGATTCGGCAGTGGTCGATGGCAGCCAGAGCGTCATCTTGCCGCAAGTCACTTTTGGCATTGCTGTGCGCATGGCGGTGATGAGCATTGTGGCGGGCAACGAAGCCTGAGATCAAAATGAACAATCAAACAAGTGTGTTAATTCAGGGCGGTCGGGTGATGGATCCGTCTGGTGGTTTTGATGAAAAAGTGGACGTAGCCCTTGCTGGTAGTGCAGTGATAGCTATTGGAAATATAGCATCTGATTTTCAGCCAAAGCAAGTCATTGATGCAGAGGGCTGCTGGGTCTTGCCAGGTTTGGTAGATTTGGCTGTTCGGCTACGTGAACCGGGTAACGAACATGCGCGCATGCTCGAATCTGAAATGAGTGCTGCCATGGCCGGCGGTATCACCAGTCTGGTCTGCCTGCCAGACACCGACCCTGTGCTCGATGAGCCTGGTCTGGTGGAAATGCTGCGTTTTCGGGCAGAAAAATTGCAGCAAGCGAGGGTCTATCCCCTGGGTGCCTTGACTCGCAACCTGCAAGGCGAAATGATCACCGAGATGGTTGAACTCTCGGATGCCGGTTGCGTGGCTTTCAGTCAGGCCGATGTCGCCATGACCAATACACAGGTGTTGAGGCGTGCCATGCAATACGCCAGCACCTTCGGGTACGCTGTGTGGCTTCGCCCACAGGATGCCTGGCTGGGAACGGGGGTAGCTGCCAGTGGCGCCTTGGCAACGCGCATGGGGCTTTGTGGCATTCCCGTGATGGCTGAAACCATTGCACTGCACACCATTTTTGAACTGATGCGCGCAACGGGTGCGCGTGTGCATGTGTGCCGCATCAGCAGCGCCGACGGTGTTGAACTGGTGCGACAGGCCAAATCACAGGGCTTGGCTGTGAGCTGTGATGTGAGCATCAATTCATTGCACTTGACCGATATGGACATGGGTTACTTTGACAGTCGTGCGCGACTGAACCCACCTTTGCGCCAGCAGCGTGACCGTGATGCTTTGCGCACCGGTTTGATGGATGGCACGCTTGATGCGCTGGTATCCGATCACACGCCGGTGGGCGAAGATGCCAAAACCTTGCCTTTTGCAGATGCTGAAGCAGGTGCAACCGGGCTGGAGTTGTTATTGAATTTGGCCTACAAGTGGCATCTTGACTGCGGCGTGAACCTGTTGCGTGCCTTGGCTAGCGTCACTTGTGGCCCTGCCGATGTTTTGGGTAGCGCTTTGGGTTCTCGCCGGGGGCGCACCGGGCATTTGCAGGTGGGGGGCCTGGCAGACGTGTGTGTGTTTGATCCACACGCTTTCTGGAAGGTACAGGCATCTTCTTTGGTCAGTCAAGGCAAGCACACACCGTTTGGGGGTTATGAACTGCCCGGACGAGTTCGTGCGACCATAGTGGGGGGACGGGTGGCCTATCAGGCACGTTGAGTTGTGAAGATGTAGATCAAGTGATAATCGTTTATGCAAGTTTCCAAATGGGGTGATTCGTTGGCAGTGCGTTTTCCAGCAAGTCTGGTAGAGGCGCTTTTTCTGAAAGAAGACGAAGAAATTGATCTTCATCTGGTGGGTAACCGCTCGTTTGAGGTTGTCAAAACACCATTAGCCAACGAGTTGCTGGAACGCCTGGTGCAGTACCGTGGTCAATTGCCTGCTGATTTTCATTTTGATCGGCAAGCCAGCGAAACACTGCAACACGCCATTTTTGATGCCAGTCCAGATGCCATGCTGGTGATCGACACGCACGACATCATCACCATGATCAACCGACAGGTCGAACACCTGCTAGGGTTCACAGAGGCAGATTTGGTGGGGCAGTCGATTGAAAAAATAATACCGTTGCGTTATCAGGCCGCGCACGCACAGCGTCGTGATGTGTTTGCCACTTCCTCCATGGCACTGCGAATGGGCCAGGGTATCCATGTCAAGTCTCTGAAACAAGATGGCAGTGAATGTGATGTGGAAATCAGATTAAGCCAGGTCACCACGGCGCAGGGCGTTGTTTTTGTCTGTGCCATTCGCGACATGACCGAGCGCCTGCATTCGCAAGAACAATTGCGCATTTCAGCAGTCGCTTTTGAGTCCCAGGAATGCATGGTGATCACCGATGCCAATAGCGTGATTCTTCGCGTCAATCAGGCGTTTACCCAAGTTACGGGTTTCGTCGCCGAAGATGTGGTAGGGAAGAACCCGCGCTTGCTCAAATCAGGGTATCACGATGCCCATTTTTATCAAACCATGTGGCAAACCATTCAGGACACTGGTGGCTGGCAGGGCGAAATCTGGGGTCGTCGCAAAAATGGCGAGATTTATCCCAAATGGCTGACCATTTCAGCCGTCAAAGGTGATGATGGCAGCGTCACGCATTACGTCGGTGAACATCACGACATGACCAAGCAAAAAAAGGCGGAAGAAAAAATCAATGCATTGGCATTTTTTGATCAGCTCACAGGCCTGCCCAATCGCGTATTGCTGATGGATCGACTCAGACAAGCCATGACGGCCTGTACTCGCAACGGCACATGTGGTGCGCTGGTCGTTATTGATCTGGACAATTTCAAGAACCTGAACGACACCCTGGGCCATGATCGGGGTAACAGTTTACTCAAACAAGTTGCAGAGCGATTGAATCGCTGTGTGCGCGAAGGAGACATCGTCGCTCGCATAGGCGGTGATGAATTTGTGGTCGTACTGGCCAGCCTGAACACGAACATGGTGGATGCTGCCAGCGCCACAGAAACAGTGGCGCAAAAAATGCGCGTTGCACTCAACGAACCGTATGAGGTGGATGGCGTCTCATATCACAGCACAGCCAGTCTTGGCATCACCGTGTTCGGTGACCCACAGATGAAGGCGGATGAACTCATGAAGCAGGCCGAACTGGCCATGTACAAATCCAAGGATGCAGGGCGCAACACCTTGCGCTTCTTTGACCCCAGCATGGAAAAAGTAGTGCGAGAACGCGCAGCGCTGGAATACGATTTACGCCAGGCGTGTGATGCCAAACAGTTCGTGCTTTACTACCAGGCCCAAGTGACGCACACAGGCCAGGTCACAGGCGCTGAAGTGCTCTTGCGCTGGCAACATCCAAAGCGTGGCATGGTGCAGCCATTGCATTTCATTCATTTGGCCGAAGAAACCGGCTTGATCCTACCCTTGGGTCAATGGGTGTTGGAGATGGTTTGTCAGCAACTGGCGCTTTGGGAACATCAAAGCGAAATGGCTCAACTGACGGTGGCAGTCAATGTCAGTGCGCTGCAATTCAAACAAACTGATTTTGTGGATCAGGTGCTTTCAGCACTCCATGCCAGTGGTGCCAACCCAAATCGGCTCAAGCTCGAACTGACGGAGAGCATGATGGTTGATAAAGTTGAGGAGATCGTCAGAAAAATGAGTATCCTGAAAGCACATGGCGTGAGCTTTGCACTGGATGACTTTGGCACCGGCTACTCTTCCCTGTCTTACCTCAAGCGTTTGCCACTTGATCAATTGAAGATTGATCAAGCATTTGTTCGCGATGTGCTGATAGACCCCAACGATGCCGCCATTGCCAAAACCATTGTGGCCCTGGCACAAGGCCTGGGACTAGGCGTGATTGCCGAGGGTGTTGAAACTCAGGAACAAATGGATTTTCTGGCCAGCTCAGGCTGCCTGGCCTACCAGGGTTATTTGTTTAGTCGCCCCATACCCTTGGCGGGGTTTGAGGAATTGGTGCGGCAAAAGCAGGGGGCGCGTTGATTTTTTATCGTTTTATCGTTCCCACGCTCCTGCGTGGGAACGCAGCCTCGCCACACGCTCTATATCCAAACTAACCACGTTCCCACGCAGGAGCGTGGGAACGATAAAAAAAGCAAGTTCT
>CAIYWD010000202.1 GCA_903929815.1 uncultured beta proteobacterium | reverse complement strand
TTGTTCTGAAGGCAAGTTGTTGAATTTTCGTCATTCCCGCGAAGGCGGGAATCTAGTGCATTCTGGATTCCCGCCTTCGCGGGAATGACGGAACTGGCTGTAGAACAAATTCACCCTGTCGCACCCCCATTTAAACCAGTTTTTTCAACAGTTCAGCCTTCTTGGCATCAAACTCGCCTTGCGTCAAAATACCTTTGGCTTTGAGGTCGCCAAGCTTTTCAAGGGTGTTCATCACGTCTTCGGGCCTGACACCGACGACAGCCATGCCTTGCAACCCAGAGGTCAGATTTTGCGCCAGCACCTGCCCTAATGCCACACCTGCCCCCAAGCCCATGGCATCACCCACCATACCCCCTCCACCACCCCCACCTGTGCCTTCGGCAAATTTGGGAATGGCTTGTGCTGCTTGGTACTGCATGAATTTGGCCATGTCGTCGCCCACCATGCCCATGCCAATTTTTTGATCGAGCACTTTTTGTAAATCTTCAGGCAGTGAAACATTTTGTACGGTCATGCCATCGAGTTTCAAGCCAATTTTTTCAAACTCTGGCGCAAGCTGTCGCGTCAGTGCTTGCGCAAAATAAAGCTGATTGGCCGCCAAATCCAAAAAGGCAATGCCACTGCCGGCCACGGCGTTGCTGATGTTTTGCAGCACCAACGCTCTTAACTGACCGTCAATATCTTCAGTGCCGTAGCGTTCACGTGTTCCTGATATTTCAGTGTGAAACCGCTTGGGGTCTGCCACACGAAAAGAGTAATTGCCAAAGGCGCGTACCCTGACTGCGCCAAAATCGGCATCGCGAAGGGTGATGGGCTGAGGCGTTCCCCATTTTTGATCCACCTGCTGCCTGGTGCTGAAAAAATAGACATCACTTTTAAAAGGGGACTCAAAGAGTTTGTCCCAGTTTTTCAGGTAGGTAAGTACCGGCAGGGTTTGGGTGGCCAGCCGATAAGTGCCCGGGCCAAACACGTCGGCGGCTTTGCCTTCATTGACAAACAGTGCCATTTGCGATTCGCGTACCACCAACTGTGCACCGTTTTGTATTTCCATGTCCATCATGGGGAAACGCCAAGCCAGCATGCCGTCTGCATCCTCTGTAGATGCAATGACATCAATAAACTGTTTCTTGATGAAATCCATCAGTGCCATAAATTACTCCTGTGTGATCTGAAACCGATTGCGAATAGAGGCTTCTATGCCTGCTGCGTCAAGCCCTTGCAGGGACAGCAATTGGGCGGAGTCTCCGTGCTCGATGAACTCGTCACGAAAACCTAAAATCAAGACGGGACGGTTGATGCCAGCAGCACTCAAGGCTTCTTGCACGGCACTGCCTGCACCCCCCATCACCGCGCCATCTTCAAGGGTGACCAGTGCCTCGTGCTGTGCTGCCACTTGCAGCAGCAAGGCAACGTCCAGCGGCTTGACCCAGCGCATATTGACCACGGTGGCATTGATTTTTTGTGCCACTTGTAATGCTGGATAAAGCAGTGTGCCAAAAGCCAAAATGGCCAGTCGATGGCCTGATCGGCATAGCTCACCCTTGCCCCAGGGCAGTGGTTTCAGCCCTTTTTGCACGGCTACACCTGCGCCTGCACCGCGTGGGTAGCGAACAACCACGGGGGCGTCTTGAGCGTAGGCGGTACTGAGCAATTGCCGGCATTCGTTTTCATTGGCAGGACAGGCAAGACTGATGTTGGGAATGCAGCGCAAAAAAGAAATGTCGTAAGCACCTGCGTGCGTGGCGCCGTCAGCGCCCACCAAACCCGCCCTGTCAAGTGCAAACACCACGGGCAGGTTTTGAATGGCCACGTCGTGAATCAACTGGTCATAGGCCCGCTGCAAAAAGGTGGAATAAATGGCCACCACCGGTTTGAGACCCTCGCAAGCCAGGCCTGCGGCAAAAGTCACGGCGTGCTGTTCAGCTATGCCCACGTCAAAAAATCGATCGGGAAAACGGTTTGCAAATTCGACCATGCCCGAACCTTCTTTCATGGCAGGGGTAATGCCCATCAAACGGTTGTCTGTTGCCGCCATGTCGCACAGCCATTGTCCAAAAACCTGGGTAAACGTGAGTTGGGTGGCGCAAGATTTTTGCACTCCTACGGCGGGATCAAACTTGTCAGGGCCGTGGTAGGCCACGGGGTCTGCTTCGGCCAAGGTGTAGCCCTGGCCTTTTTTGGTGACCACGTGCAAAAACTGTGGGCCATCGAGGTGTTTAATATTTTCCAGAACACTCACGAGCGTGAGAACATCGTGCCCATCAATAGGGCCTACATAATTAAAACCAAACTTTTCAAACAGAGTGATGGGTTTGACGATGCCTATGGCAGATTCTTCAAAACGCCTGGCCAATTCCAGCAAAGACGGCGCACCTTTAAGTACCGTTTTGCCCGCGTTTTTGGCCGCCGCGTAAAACTGGCCGCTTAACAGTTTGGCCAGATAGCGGTTGAGTGCGCCCACGGGTGGGCTGATGGACATGTCGTTGTCGTTCAAGATAACCAGCAACTTGCAATCAGAGACCCCCGCGTTGTTCATGGCCTCAAACGCCATGCCGGCAGTCATGGCGCCGTCGCCAATCACTGCAATCGCATGACGATCTTCACCTTTTTGGCGGCTGGCCACTGCCATGCCCAAAGCTGCTGAAATGGAAGTGCTGGAGTGCGCTGTGCCAAAAGCATCAAATTCGCTTTCGGATCGCTGTGGAAAACCGCTCAAGCCCCCCAATTGGCGCAAACTGGCCATGCGCTCACGTCGTCCGGTCAAAATTTTGTGTGGATACGTTTGATGTCCAACATCCCAAACGATGCGGTCGTTGGGGGTATTGAACACATAATGCAGCGCTACGGTTAGTTCAACAGTACCCAGATTGGAACTCAAGTGACCGCCAGTTTTGGCAACGCTGTGCAACAGGTAGGTGCGTAACTCATGGGCCAGTGCAGGCAATTGCGACTGCAACAAGCAGCGCAAATCAGCCGGCGACTGTATGGTTAGCAAAAGGGGGTAAAGATTAGGGGATAACATTAGCTCTTATGATGATAGCTGCTAACGCATGATGGGCGTGCGTTAAATTATTGTTGACCATACCCCTACTTATTTCTATCGACTACCAAGTGTGTCAGTTCCTGCAAAACCAGGGTGTTTGACAAACCACTTGTGGCCAATGCAGCCAGTGCCTGATTTTTGAGTTGCTGGGCATAAGCATTCGCACGCTCCAGACCCAGCAGCGACACAAACGTTGGTTTTTGCTGACAGGCATCTTTACCCGCTGTTTTACCCAGGGTTTGAGAATCAGCCGTGACGTCCAGAATATCGTCCACCACCTGAAAAGCCAGTCCCATGGCCGCGCCATAGGTTTGCAAGGCTTGTTGCACATCAATCGTGGCATCACCACACGCTGCCCCCATCATCACACTGGCTTGCAACAATGCACCTGTTTTCAGACGGTGCATCTCAAGCAATTGCAGTTCGGTGAGTACTTGCCCTGTGCTGACCAGATCCATGGCCTGCCCACCGGCCATGCCGGCGTGGCCCGCAGCGCGTGAGAGCAAACCGCACAACCTTGCCTGGTGTGCTGAACTGACACAGTCATCATCGGGTGTTAATAATTCAAACGCCAGGGACTGCAAGGCATCGCCGACCAGCAATGCACTGGCCTGACCAAATTGCGCATGAACCGTGGGTTTGCCTCTGCGCAAAACATCGTTGTCCATGCAGGGCATGTCGTCATGCACCAATGAATACGTGTGAATAAGTTCCACCGCACAGGCAGCCCGCAGTGCTGTTTCGGCAGGTTTTTCAACGTACATCGGTTGATCAGGCGCACCACGACGGGCCGCTTCTTCCAACCATTCTTCTTGCAAAGAATTTTGCACCAAGCCGCTACACACCCCCTCAAACGCAGCCAAAACAAGCAGGGGACGCAAGCGTTTGCCACCTCCAAGCACGGCGTAACGCATGGCAGTCACCAAATCACTGTGGACATGATGCCCGGATTCAACGAGCGTGGCAGCGCTGACCCAAGAGCTGAGCGCGTCTTCAATGCAGGCAAGTTGTCGGCCCATCCATAAATGGATATCAAAATGGGTGTTCATGGGATGTCTGGTGTCCATGTTTTTTGTGTGCCTTGATCGAGCACCTTGATTTGGTTTTCAACTGCTACCAGCCGTTCACGACAAAATTTGAGCAACTCGGCAGATCGCTGATATTGGGTGAGCAATTGTTCGAGTGGCATATCACCTGACTCCAATCGGTCAAGCACCTGATCAAGCTCTTGCAAGGCGATTTCGTAGTTGGCCGGTGGCGGCGCATGTTTGGAAGCTGTAGCCATAAAACACAATACTCACGAAAAGAAAATGGCGCATTCTAGGCGCTACAACACCAGCGCTCAATATATTCACACCCAAGGGGTACGATTCCAGGGTGAATTTGTTCTGAAGGCAAGTTGTTGAATTTTCGTCATTCCCGCGAAGGCGGGAATCTAGTGCATTCTGGATTCCCGCCTTCGCGGGAATGACGAAGTTGGCTTTAGAACAAATTTACCCTG
>CAIYWD010000201.1 GCA_903929815.1 uncultured beta proteobacterium | reverse complement strand
CTCGTCAGATTTGGGCGCACTGCGTCGTTACAAATCGCTTATGTGGCTGGGCCACACTGCGCGATTTGCGCCTGGCATTGCATCCCAACTCTGACGGCCAAATGCACAACTTATTGTTGCCCATATCCTTAACGGAAAGTTTTCTACATCGAATCATGATCTCAATCATCACGGGTTGATTGAACCCCTAGAATGTGTGTATCTATTGAGTTGCGTTGATACAGCTCTTCGTTTGCAATAGCCATGACATGAGTGCTGTGGTTGTTATTTTTTTGCTTGCTGAAACATCGGAGTTCATAAATTGACTGCTAAAACATATCGATGGCAAGTTGTCGCTGCCGCGTTGGCATCGTTCTCTGCGTTATGGACTGGCGATGCTTTGGCGTTGTCATTGGGGCGACTGGCAGTTCACTCTGCCCTGGGAGAGCCTTTGCGGGCTGAAATTGAGGTCACCAGCGTCAGTCGTGAAGAAGCTGCTTCCCTCAAAGCTCAAGTAGCAGGGCCGGATGCCTTTCAAACGGCGGGACTTGATTACAACGCGATGTTGATAGGGCTACGGGTCGCCGTGCAGATGAGCGTTGATGGCCGCGTTTATCTGCACTTGAATAGTGTCAATCCCGTGAATGAGCCTTTTGTTGATTTGATTTTGGAGGTCAATTGGAGCTCGGGCAAAATTGTGCGTGACTACACCATGCTGTTTGACCCGCCCAATCTTCGTTCCCCCAAACCCGTTGAAACAGTGTCTGTCCAGAGAGGCACACCTGGTGTGTCGCGTTCTCACGCAACGCAGCAAAAACGGGTACTCCCCAGGCCAGACACGGTGACAGTGAAACGTGGCGATACTGCAGGGAATATTGCTGTTGCTGCCAAGGTGCCTGGTGTAACTTTGGATCAGATGTTAGTGGCCATGGTGCGATCCAATCCCGCTGCTTTCATTGCCAACAACGTGAATCGCATCAAGGCGGGTGCCGTGCTGTCCTTGCCCTCCGAGGCAAAGGCCCTCGATACTGCCCCTAACGAAGCCACACAAATTGTCATGGCGCAAAACAGTGATTTTGCAGCCTATCGCCAAAAACTGGCACAAAATATTCCCAGTACACCAACGACATTGCCCACACGGCAACTCCGCGGCAAAGTCAGTATTGCTGTGGCTGAGAAAAAACCGTCTGTTCCAACCCCTGACAAGCTCACCCTTTCCAGAGGTTCGGTCAAGGCAGCAGGGCACGAAGACAAGTTGGCAGAATCCTACGCAGTGGCACAGTCTTCGCGCCGCGCTGCAGAATTGACAAAAAATATCAAAGACTTAAACCAACTCATGGCCGCAGCCAGTGCGCCTGTTGCAGCATCGAGTGCTGTCAGTCCCACATCATCGCATGGACTTCATCTCGCTACGCCAGCGGTATCCATACCATCGCCTGTGGTGCATCAACCCTCCGTCAGTTCACCCTCCAAGCCTGTTGCATCATCACCCCGCAAGTCGGCATCAGTTGCCAGTGCCCCATCACCTGAACTGCTGCCTGAGCCTGGCTGGCTGGACGCTTTGATGACCAGTCCCCTGATACTTGCAGCTGGTGCGGCTGTCATCGCTTTGCTGGTCGCCTTGGGTATTTACAAAGTACGTCAACGCAAAAGTACTGACTTGCCAGACAGTATGTTTCTTGAAAGTCGAATGCAGCCTGATTCGTACTTTGGTGGCAGTGGCGGACAGCGCATCGATACCAACGATGGCCCCGACACTGGCTCATCCATGGTGTATTCTTCCAGCCAGCTTGATGCCGTGGAGGATGTGGACCCTGTTGCAGAAGCTGATGTTTATTTGGCTTACGGACGCGATATTCAGGCTGAAGAAATTCTGAAAGATGCGCTGCGCAGTCAGCCCGAACGCCTGGCCATTCATAAGAAATTGCTGGAGGTTTATGCCAAACGGCGCGATACCAAAGCTTTTGAGGCCATTGCAACCCTTGCCTTTAATCTGACAGGTGGAACAGGTGCTGATTGGAACACTGTTTGCAAGTCGGGGCTGACTTTGGAACCTGACAATGTGTTGTATCAACCCGGGGGGCAGCCCAATACCAGCGAGGTCTCCTCAACACTTTCGCAGGGCGATACAGTGACCGAAGGCTTGGACACAGCCACAAGCACCGAGCCTGCCGTACCCACCACGTCGCCAGACAACGATCTGGATCTCGATCTGGATTTTTCTCTGGACGATCCAGAGCCGCCCAACACTTTGCCAGCACCATTGATGCCATCTGCCGGGTATGAAACGCCACAAGATGTTGGGTTGCCATCGATTGAACCCGTTAAAGAACCGACAGCACTCCCACCTGTGGCACCACCTGAAGTTGACCTCACGACAGAGTCCATGTTTGCCATGCCTAACTTTTCGTTTAATGTCGATGACACGGTGGCCATGAATGCACCCCCACCCCAGACCCGCGTACCCCCCCCACCCCCCCCCACTCCACCACCTGCCGCTGATACCGGTATGCTTGAATTTGATTTAGGCTCACTTTCGCTCGATTTTGAAGATGAACAGTTGTCTTCTCACGATGAAGGTCAAACGTCTGCAGCAGACCCTCTTGAGACCAAACTGGCATTGGCTGAGGAATTCAAAGCCATAGGTGATCTTGATGGTGCGCGTGCATTGATTGAAGAGGTGATTGAGGGGGCAACCGGCGATATGAAAGTCAAGGCACAGCGCGCATTGAGTGCGCTTTGACCCCGTGTACTTGATGCAGAAACCGTGAGGGTGGCGTTGCGTGTCAGCTACAGCGGTAGCGCCTACCAAGGCTGGCAAAGTCAGCTATCCAGACAGACCGTTCAAGATCAATTGGAGCTTGCCCTGCGTCTTTTTTCTGGCCAACCCGTGTCCACCTTGTGCGCTGGCCGAACCGATGCCGGTGTTCATGCGCTCATGCAGGTGGTGCATTTTGATACTGACTTGAATCGCCCTGAACGTGCCTGGGTTCGCGGTACCAATGCCTTTCTCAAACATGATATTGCGGTGCAATGGGCGAAGGTTATGCCCCCCGAATTTCATTGCCGCGCCAGTGCCTTGTCGCGGCGCTACGTCTACATTGTGCTCAATGCCCCTGTTCGCCCCAGCATTGACTACAAAAGCGTAGGCTGGGTTTGCAAGCCGCTGGATATTAATCTCATGCGCCTGGCTGCACAGCATCTGACCGGCGAGCATGATTTCACCTCTTTTCGTGCCAGTGCCTGCCAGGCACTCTCACCCATTAAAAACCTGATGCACATCGACATCACCCGCCGTGGCGCTTACTGGCGCTTTGTTTTTGAGGCCAATGCTTTTTTGCATCACATGATTCGCAACATCATGGGTTGCCTGATCATGGTGGGTGACGGTCGAAGACCTCCTTCCTGGATGGTGGATGTGCTGGCAGCCAAAAACCGTGATGCTGCAGCCCCCACGTTTTCACCTCACGGACTGTATTTTTTGGGGCCACGCTACGATGCTCGCTGGGGCTTGCCAGATGATTCTGGCCTGCTGGATGGCTTGCCTGGGGCTGCGTGATGATTACCCCCGCTGGATTGCCAAACCGTCGTACCCGCATCAAAATGTGCGGCTTTACACGCGAACAAGATGTCGATGCTGCCGTGGCTGCAGGTGCGGATGCCATTGGTTTTGTGTTGTACGAAAAAAGTCCGCGTTATGTGTCTGCACCGCGAGCTGCTGAACTGGCCCAAAGATTGCCGCCATTTGTCACTCCTGTGCTGTTGTTTGTCAATGAAAGCACTACAAAAATAATAGCTACTTGTTCAATGGTGACGGGCGCTATAGCCCAATTTCATGGTGAAGAATCTTCACAAGAATGCCAGGCCGCCTGTACCCCAGGACAGCGTCCCTGGCTGCGTGCAGCGCGTATTCCAGGCCAGTGGGATGGTCAAAACTTTGATCTTCTCAAATTTGTTCAAGATTATTCACGTGCCCAAGGCATTCTTTTGGATGCGCACAGCGATGCTTACGGTGGCAGTGGGCAAACCTTTAACTGGTCACTGATTCCGAACAACCTGAACGCTCACCTTATCTTGAGTGGTGGTCTGAACGCTACCAATGTGACCGACGGTATTGTTTGGGTGCGTACACGTTGCCAAACACTTTCAGTAGATGTCAGCTCTGGCATTGAAGTTCAGGGCTGCAAAGGCATCAAGGATGCTGAAAAAATGGCGCAATTTGTTGCAGCGGTACGCACAGCAGACCAGCAACACCCTGTCTGATATTTCCCCCCAAAAATCACCATGTTTGACTACCAACAACCTGACCCCCAAGGCCACTTTGGCATTTATGGTGGCAGTTTTGTGTCAGAAACCCTGACGCATGCCATCAACGAACTCAAGGATGCTTACGCAAAATACCAGTTTGACACCGCCTTCATGGCTGAGTTTGCGTCCGAACTTGCCCATTTTGTCGGTCGCCCATCGCCCATCTATCATGCAGCCCGAATGAGCCGAGAACACGGGGGCGCGCAAATTTTCCTCAAGCGAGAAGACTTGAACCACACGGGTGCGCACAAAATCAACAACACCATCGGCCAGGCCATGCTATGCCAACGCATGGGCAAAAAACGTGTCATTGCTGAAACCGGCGCAGGCCAGCACGGTGTGGCCACTGCCACCATCTGCGCACGCTACGGTCTGGAATGTGTGGTGTATATGGGCAGTGAAGACATCAAGCGCCAAAGTCCCAATGTCTATCGCATGAAGTTGCTGAATGCCACTGTGGTTCCTGTGGAGTCTGGCAGCAAGACGCTCAAAGATGCCTTGAACGAAGCCATGCGAGACTGGGTGACCCATGTAGATGACACGTTTTACATCATCGGAACGGTGGCAGGCCCGCACCCCTACCCCATGATGGTCAGAGACTTTCAAAGTGTGATTGGCAAAGAATGTCTGGTACAAATGCCAGAAATGCTTCAAAGCGCTGGCTGCACCAGCACCCAACCCGATGTCGTGGTGGCCTGCGTGGGCGGCGGTTCTAACGCCATGGGCATTTTTTACCCCTACATTGCTTACAAGAACACGCAATTGATTGGCGTGGAAGCTGCCGGCGCAGGCCTGGACAGTGGCCAACATGCTGCGTCCATCCAGCGCGGAAGTCCCGGTGTGCTGCATGGCAACCGCACCTATGTGCTGCAAGACGACAACGGCCAGGTGACACCAACCCACAGCGTCAGCGCGGGGCTGGATTACCCGGGTGTTGGCCCTGAGCATTCATTTCTGTACGACGTGGGTCGCGCCCAGTATGTAGGCATCACCGACACCGAAGCACTCTATGCCTTTCATTACTTGTGTAAAACTGAGGGCATCATTCCTGCGCTGGAATCCAGTCACGCTGTGGCTTACGCCATGCAGTTGGCCAAAACCATGCGCACTGACCAATCCATCCTGGTCAATTTATCAGGCCGTGGCGACAAAGACATTGGCACTGTAGCCGACTTGTCTCACGCCGATTTTTTCTGCCGCCCAAGCTGCCAAGGCCAGTCTGTCAAAGGAAGCACGACACCATGAGTCGCATTGCCACAACCTTTTCAAAACTCAAAGCACAGGGTCGCAAAGCCTTGATTCCGTTTGTGACCGCAGGTTTCCCCTATGCAGACATCACGCCCGATTTGATGCACGCCATGGTGGCCGGTGGTGCTGATGTGATTGAGTTGGGTGTGCCGTTTTCTGACCCCAGCGCTGATGGCCCGGTGATTCAAAAAGCCAGCGACCGTGCCTTGTCTTTTGGAATCGGATTAGCCCGCGTGCTAGACATGGTGCGCGACTTCCGCTCTCAAAATCAGAGTACGCCCGTCGTGCTGATGGGCTATGCCAACCCTGTTGAGCGCTATAACCAAAAGCACACCGCCAATCAACAGGGTAGTGCCTTTGTTCAGGAGGCTGCAGCAGCAGGTGTGGATGGCGTTCTGATTGTGGATTACCCCCCCGAAGAATGTGAAGATTTTGCCAAAGACCTTCGTAGCCACGGCCTTGACCTGATTTTTTTGCTTGCGCCCACCAGCACCGATGCTCGCATGGCGCAAGTGGCACGGATTGCCAGTGGTTATGTGTATTACGTCTCGCTCAAAGGCGTGACAGGGTCGGGGGCGCTGGATACTGAAGCGGTCAAGACCATGCTTTTGCGCATTCGCCAGCATCTCACATTACCGTTGGGCGTGGGTTTTGGCATTCGTGATGCTGCCACTGCGTGCGTGATTGCTCAGGTGGCCGATGCCGTGGTCATTGGCAGCCGCATCATTGAACTCATTGACCATCAGCCCAAAAACTTGGTGTGTACGATGGCACAGGCTTTTCTGAGCGACATTCGTTCTGCACTGGATTCCTCAACACTGGAGCGACTGCATGAGTTGGCTTGAAAAACTACTCCCTCCCAAAATTCAGCATACCAACCCCAAAGATCGGCGCAGCGTCCCCGAGGGTGTATGGATCAAATGCCCTGCCTGTGACAGTGTGCTCTATAAAACCGATCTGGAACAAAACCAGAATGTTTGCCCAAGTTGCAGCCATCACCACCGCATCAGCGCACGTACACGGCTCAGCGTTTTTCTTGACAACGAAGGCAGCTATGAATTAGGCCAGGACGTTTTACCTGTTGATCCACTCAAATTCAAGGACAGTCGCAAATATGTCGATCGGCTCAGGGACGCACTTGATCACACGGGCGAGACCGATGCCCTGGTAGTCATGGGCGGTGCGGTCATGGGCATTGGCTTGGTGGCAGCCTGTTTTGAATTTGAATTCATGGGCGGCAGCATGGGTTCGGTGGTGGGAGAGCGCTTTGTTCGCGGTGTTCATACCGCTATCGAGCAAAAAGTCCCGTTTGTGTGCTTTACGGCCACTGGTGGCGCCCGAATGCAAGAAGGCTTGCTTTCCCTCATGCAGATGGCCAAGACCAATGCTTCGCTCACTCACTTGGCCAAAAAAGGCTTGCCCTACATCAGCGTATTGACGGATCCCACGATGGGGGGGGTGAGCGCCGGTTTTGCCTTTTTGGGTGATGTGGTGATTGCCGAGCCAAAAGCACTGATTGGGTTTGCCGGGCCGCGTGTGATTGAATCGACCGTGCGTGTGACATTGCCTGAAGGCTTTCAGCGCGCCGAATTTTTGCAATCCAAAGGTGCGGTGGACTTCATTTGTGACCGTCGCGAACTGCGAAAAACCATTGCCAGTACCCTAGCCATGTTGACCCGACAAAGTGCGGATGCCGTCGCATAATTGGCTCAGCGTTTAACGGAAAGTTTTCTAGTCAAAAAATGTACAAAATTCGGCTATAACGCGCTCTGGTATTGTGTTAAGCGCTACAGTTTTTGAAATTATGAAGTAAAAAACTTATTGTTCATCACTCAGGATATGGTCAACAATAAGGTCTGATTGGGTGAACTCCATCGAAGTCATAAATATCAATTTGCATAAAGGTTTAGTGAAGATAATAAGCGCTCAACCGAGGAATCCAGGATAATCCGCTCTTTTCAATTTTTAGTGATCGTTATATGGCTCAATACGTTTTTACAATGAACAGCGTTGGCAAAATGGTGCCGCCTAAGCGCCATATTCTCAAGAATATTTCGCTGAGCTTTTTCCCTGGTGCCAAAATTGGTGTGCTTGGCACCAACGGCTCTGGCAAATCAACCCTGCTGAAAATCATGGCAGGGCTTGATAAAGACATTGAGGGAGAAGCGCTGCCCATGCCTGGCTTGAACATTGGTTATTTGCCTCAAGAACCTCAACTTGACCCTGCCCAAAATGTGCGTGAAAGCATTGAAGCTGGCATGGGCAAAGTGTTGTCCGCCAAGGCACGCCTTGAAGAAGTCTATGTGGCTTATGGTGAGGACAATGCAGATTTTGATGCTTTGGCAGTTGAGCAAGCAGAGCTTGAGGCCATCATTGCCACAGCAGGAGCAGATTCTGAACATCAACTGGAAATTGCTGCCGATGCACTTCGCCTTCCACCCTGGGATGCAAAAATTGCCTTGTTATCAGGTGGCGAAAAACGTCGTGTAGCGCTGTGCCGCTTGTTACTCTCGCACCCTGACATGCTGCTGCTAGACGAACCTACCAACCACCTAGACGCTGAATCTGTTGATTGGCTTGAGCAATTTTTGCAACGCTATTCGGGCACAGTAGTCGCCATCACCCATGATCGTTATTTTCTGGACAATGCTGCCGAGTGGATTCTTGAGCTTGACCGAGGCGTTGGTATTCCCTACAAGGGCAATTACAGTTCATGGCTGGAACAAAAGCAGGCGCGTTTGGCACTGGAACAAAAAAGCGAGGAGTCTCGCGCCAAGGCCTTGAAAAAAGAGCTGGAATGGTCACGTCAAAATCCCAAGGCGCGTCAGGCCAAAAGCAAGGCCCGCTTGGCACGGTTTGAGGAACTGTCTGATTTTGAATACCAAAAACGCAACGAAACCAACGAAATTTTTATTCCAGTGGCCGACCGTCTGGGCAACGATGTCATTGAATTTTCCAACGTGAGCAAGTCATTTGGAGATCGTTTGCTGATTGACAACTTGAGCTTTCAAGTGCCAGCAGGTGCTATTGTGGGCATTATTGGCCCCAACGGTGCTGGCAAATCCACCTTGTTTCGCATGATTTCTGGCCAGCAGCAGCCTGACAGTGGCACTGTCCACATAGGTTCTACTGTCAAAATGGCGTTTGTCGATCAACACCGCGACGACTTGAGCAATGAAAAAACCGTTTGGGAAGATGTCTCAGGTGGGCTTGATATGATTAACATCGGCAAATTTACCATGGCCAGCCGTGCCTATTGCGGTCGTTTCAATTTCAATGGGGCTGATCAGCAAAAACGTGTGGGTACACTGTCGGGCGGTGAACGTGGCCGTCTGCATTTGGCCAAAACCCTGATTGCTGGCGGCAATGTGCTGATGCTTGATGAACCTTCCAACGACCTAGATGTTGAAACCTTGCGTGCGCTTGAAGAAGCTCTTTTAGAATTTGCGGGTTCTATCATGGTCATCAGCCATGACCGCTGGTTTTTAGATCGTATTGCAACTCACATTCTTGCGTGCGAGGGCAATAGCCAATGGACATTTTTTGATGGTAATTACCACGAATACGAAGCTGACAAGCGTTCGCGACTGGGTGAAGAAGGTGCCAAGCCCAAGCGTGTACGATTCAAGGCATTGCGCTAACATACAAACAGGGCCAGGATATATGGTCAACCCTAAGTTTTGCATTGGGTCGTTAATATGAAATACTGCAAAAATAATAGCACAGCTTTTGGGAGCGCGAGCATCTTGCACGCATTGGATTGGCTGTGCCAAAAGCAGGCAGAATCCCAGGGCGTGTTTCATAATTCGGGGTGGATTGGAAAGCTATGGCATTTAAAGTTGGGATGCCATGCCAGGCGCATCAGTCATTTGTAACGACGCAGTGCGCACAAATCTGACGATCCAAAAGTAAAACGTATTGTTGACCCTATCCTAAACGTGCAAATGGTTGATTTACGACAACAACGTCAGGCTTTGTTTCAGGATATCCTGGAGCAGGCAGCACTTGATGGCAAACCCTTGCTGCTGGAAGTGTTGTCTGCAGTACGGCGCAAACTGGAAGAAAGCGCATTGCACGCGCCCAACGTGATAGAACAGGATCAGCACCGACTTAGTCTCAAGCTGCTCGACAGCAAAGGCAAGGCATTGGCAGAGCGTTTTACACCTTTGCTGAGAGACAATTTTCATAAAAAACGCAGGCTGGATTCGCAATTTGCATCTCTTGCGAAGGACGAATGGCACTACGGACAGTTGCAGGGCCTGAATGCGGCCCAGGCACAAGAGCAGATGGCGTTGACCTGCGTACTCCAAATGTCCACGCAGACCACCGAAGCAGCCTTGGATGAACTGAACGCCTACATCTGTGCCTTGTTGAATTTATCGACCATCAGACCCGAACGTAACCCTTTGCGCCCTTTGGTTTATGTGACTAGCTTGCAGGAGTTGCTGATACAAGCCTTGGTGCCGCAGCAGATTCGCACGGACTGGATTCATCATGTGCCTGTAGCCCTTGGCAAAGCCTTATTGGCACTGTATGCTGGCTTGACCAAGTACTTGCGTGAACAGGGTGTGGTGCCTTTGGTTGCAGTAAAGGCTGAAGGACACGCCAAGGCAGCATTGGAATTGCCAAGCCAGTCCCAGCATGTGACACTTGAGGGCATGCGCTCGATCGCCGGAGAAATGAGTTCAGATGCGACACAGCAGGTGCATCCCTCGACGAAATTTGACACCACGATGCCAACTGCATTCAATACCCCCAAAGAGAGGCAGCAAGTCGATCAACAGGTGGCGAGCATTGAAAAATGTCCACCGCCTGATGTTGCCTTGCAAGACTCAGCGCCTCATCTGGTACGCCAACAGTTAATGCTGGAGTATCGCCATACCAGTCAGGCGCTTAATCTTGATGTAGTGTCCTTGATGGTAGAAAACCTGGTGCATGATACGCGTTTGCTGGAGCCTATCCGTCGCGTCATTGAAAATCTGGAGCCTGCCCTGTTGCGTCTGGTTTTGGTGGATCCTTGTTTTTTTAGCGATAACCATCATCCGGCCAGACGATTGCTGTTTGAATTGACCCAGCGTGGACTGGCTTTTGGCTCGGTGGATACGCCTGAGTTTGGGGCGTTTCTGATGTCGTTGTACCGATGTGTGGTGCCATTGGGCAAGCAGCCCATTCTTAACGCTGAACCATTCGAACTGGCGTTAAACAACATGCAGGCCATGTGGAAAGCAGATTCTGGTCAATGCAAACACAATGGTCAGAAGGACAGCGCGGTGAAGGCACTGCAAGAAGCTGAAGAGCGTCATTTGATCGCCAGAAAAATGGTCTCTGCGCTGGAACAATTACCTGAACTGCATCGCGTTCCCACCAGTGTGGCTGAATTTTTATATGGCCCCTGGGCACAAGTGATGGCGTTTGCTGAAGTGCAGCACGGTACAGACACCGATGATCCTGGGCATTACAAAGAACTGGTGAACGTTTTGTTATGGAGTGCCCAGCCCCATTTGACGTGCAGTAATGTGGCCAAGCTGACCAAGTTGGTGCCGCGTTTATTGTCAAAGCTGCGTGAAGGCCTTAAGCTGATTGATTATCCAACCGTCAAAACCAGCGAATTTTTTGACATTTTGATGAAATTACACGCACAAGCCTTTAAACCAGCTAAAGTGCGTGACGACGCAGCGTCTGTCAAAACCGCCCAGGGTTTGACAACGAACTTGACATCACCGCATGATCACTGGGTGGCCCCCGCCGAAGTCAAGGCCTCAGGGTTTATGGATTTGCCCGACGATGACACTTTTACAACCGTAAAATCCGCCCTACAAGACCCCACACATTCAGCACCCACAGCGCTTCCAGCAGTAGGGCACTGGGTTGAAATGTGGGTGAAAGGCGCGTGGTTACGAACACAACTGACCTGGATTAGCCCACAGAGCACCATGTTTTTGTTCACCAGTGTTCATGGTCAAACTCAGTCCATGACACGCCGTTCTCTTGACAAAATGTTGGCAAACAACACATTACGCATACTAGCGGAACAATCGATGGTCGATAGTGTCCTGGATAAGGTCGTTCAACAGGCCATACGCAACAGCCTTAATTCAAAGTTGGAGTGAACAGGTGCGATTCAAGTGATATGGCTTTGCTTGGGGATTTGGTTTTTGTGTTGCTCCACATCACTTGTCACTTTGAAACGCACCCGATTAACCCAGCGCCAATTTAACAGCCTGTGAGACCAGCGCCATGTCTGCCTTGCCTGCCAATTGGGCTTTGACCACTCCCATCACCCTGCCCATATCCCCAGCACCCTTGGCATCCAGTGTGGCGACGATGGAAGCCACGGCTGATGTGATTTCTTCGCTGCTCAGGCGCTGTGGCAGGTAAGACCCTAGCACCTTGATTTCGGCACTTTCCTTGTCCGCCAAATCCTGACGATTTGCTTGCAGGTAAGCGGCGACAGAATCTTTTCTCTGCTTGATGAGCTTATCGACAATCGCCACTATGGCAGCATCATCGAGTACCACACGCTCATCGATTTCTTTTTGTTTCGCAGCAGCCAACAGCAGTCGGATGGCACCGAGACGATCGCTATCACGGGCGCGCATGGCGCTTTTCATGTCTTCGGTGATCTGATCTTTGAGTGTCATCGCAGGTTCTCCTATAGCGCACTAAGATAGACAATAAAAAAAACCCGTCTGAGTAACCCCAGCGGGCTTGTAAAAAAATGACAGCCTTGTCAAAACAACAGAAAATCAGTACAACTTTTTAGGCAATTGCATGGAACGAATCCGCTTGTAATTGCGCTTGACCGCAGCAGCTTTTTTGCGCTTGCGCTCAGCAGTAGGCTTTTCGTAAAACTCACGCGCGCGCAAATCAGTCAATAGACCCAATTTTTCAATTGTGCGCTTGAAGCGGCGCAGTGCCACATCAAAAGGTTCGTTGTCTTTAATACGGATGGTTGTCATTAAGTCAGGTTATCCAAAAATATGCAGATGTCACGTTAAGGGAGATCAGACCTCAAAATGAACATCACGCGAAATTCCCCGCTTGAACATGGAGGAGGCAGCGGAGTTTTGCCAGAAAAGCGGCGATTGTAACAATATTGAGTATCTATTAAAACTTGACGCTTCAAATGCATCAGTTCTAAATTTTAATTATTTTTCATTTTAAATCAATAAGTTACAAAAAATTGCATTTTATTATGCTTTTTTAAGCAATTGATATATCAATGGATTTTTTAAATTGAGAACTGTTGTTTCAAGTGATTGATGTTTCTGTTCTTTCACGTTCATTCAACATACCTATCAATAGCACATCGTTCTCACGTATTAGCCTGTTTTTTCATCCTGACAACCCGTTATGATGTTATTTTTTTCGTCATACCTTGTTGGTAGCAGGGTGTCGGCATAACTTGCATGAGGAGAAACTCACATGGCTAAAGGCATGATACTGGCAGCAGGACAAGGCACTCGGGTGCGGCCACTCACCAAAAATATTCCAAAACCCATGATTCCCATCCTGGGTAAGCCGGTGATGGAGTATTTGATTGAACACCTAGCAAGCCATGGTGTGACTGAAATTATGGTGAACGTGGCTTATAACTACTACAAAATTGAACATTATTTTGGCGATGGCCATCGCTGGGGTGTTCAGCTCGGTTATGCCTATGAGGGCGTTTATGAGCAAGGCGAGGTGATTCCCAAACCGCTAGGTTCTGCCGGCGGCATGAGACGCATTCAGGATTTCAGTGGTTTTTTTGATGACACCACCATCGTTTTATGTGGTGATGCCTTGATTGACCTTGACATTGGCGCCGCGTTGCAAGAACACAAGGCCAAAGTTGCCATTGCCAGTGTCATCACACTTGAAGTGCCACTCGCGGAGGTCAGTAGCTATGGTATTGTGGTCACTGACAACGATGGTCTGATTCAATCTTTCCAGGAAAAACCTCAACCTGAGCAGGCCAAGTCCAGACTTGCAAGCACCGGCATTTACATTTTTGAACCCGATGTGCTCAAACTGGTGCCACCAAAGCAGGTTTATGACATTGGTTCACAATTGTTTCCCCAAATGGTCGCTCAAAAACTGCCCTTTTTTGCGCAAACACGCCCGTTCAACTGGATTGATATTGGTCGTGTGAGTGACTATTGGGCAATGTTGCAACGTGTGCTGCGCGGTGAGGTAGCACAGATGAACATGCCTGGCGTAGAAATCAAGCCCGGTATTTGGGTTGGCCTGAACACTTCAGTGGCTTGGGATCAAGTAGAAATCAAGGGTCCGGTTTATATTGGTTCGAGTGTTCGCATTGAGCCAGGTGCGGTGATCAGAGGCCCGTGCTGGATTGGTCATGGCTGTCACATTCGACAGGGGGCACAAGTGGATCGCAGCATTTTGTTTGAATACACGCGCCTTGCCGCCAACATGCACTTTTTCGAAATGATTGTGTCTCCCGATTACTGCGTTGATCGAGAAGGGAACACACTTTACCGTGGTGACGAAAATGCCCAATTGCGTTGGGGCGATGCCCGCGCCTGAGATTTACCGGTCATTCTGAAGAAGTATCTTAGGATATGGTCAACAATAAGTTGTACTTATAGCTTGTTAGAGTGGGGATGCAATACGGGGAGGCTGTTGGAATTGTTTTACAAACCAATGATTTATAAAAGATTACAAAATTGGTTGGCCAAATACTCATCAAAATTTTGATGTAAGCTATTGATTTTAAATTTCTTTTCAAAATAAGCAAACTCAGAAAAAAAAACTTGAAAATCAAGTTAAAGAGTGATTTTGTGTGATATTTGTGCGCAAATTTGGATGATCGATGGTCAAAGCTGCCCATATATGCTTAAAATAAAAGTGTCTGCCGCGTTCGTTGGGCTTGGTATTTATTGAACCAATTCTCATTGAGCCAGGGCTTGGAATGTTACCGTGCCTGCGTGATCTTCTCGCGTTAGAAGAACCCAAGGTTCGGTCGACCTTGCCCACCTGAACCAAGGTTCAGTTGTCGCGGTTCAGCGGCGTGTGCAGACACCCTTCTCTTCTTGAGAGTTAGTATATGGTTAACAATAAGTTGTGCATTTGGCCATATATTCTTATTGACCATATCCTGAGCTTCAGAATTTATCGGTTGATCAATTGCGCTGCTTCTCTGGCGCAAACGATGCCTTCATCGGTGGGCACTACCCAAACTTCAACACGACTGGCTGGTGTATGAATGGCCATGATGGCATGGCGGGTGGCCTGTGTGTTCAGGTCGGCATCAATTTCAACACCCATCCATCCCAACCTTCGAGTGACTTCACGGCGCAAGTTCACATCGTGCTCACCAATGCCGCCACTGAATGCGAGCACATCAAGCCCTTGTAAACAGGCCATCATCGCACCGCTTTCATACACTATGCGATAGACAAACATCTCGATAGCCAGTCTGGCACTATCACTGTGATCTTGTCGCAGATGTCGCATGTCAGCCGACATGCAAGACACACCCAGCAAACCGCTTTGCTTGTAGAGCAACTGTTGCAGGCGATCGTGATCCCAACCTCGCTCTAATAAATAGAGCATAACACCCGCATCCAGTGAGCCTGTGCGGGTTCCCATCATCAACCCGTCCAAAGCCGAAAAACCCATAGTAGTTGCACAACTATTGCCATTGCGGGCAGCGCATAAGCTCGCACCATTGCCTAGGTGCGCCATCAGCACCCGACCCTTGGCACGCTCAGTGTGCTGTTGCAGTGCTCCCATCACGTATTGGTAAGACAACCCATGAAATCCGTAACGGCGCAACCCCTGCTTGAACAAAACTTCAGGCAAGGCAAAACGGTAATTTACCTCTGGCAAAGTAGAGTGAAATGCGGTGTCAAAGCAGGCCACCTGAGGGACTTGGTCAAAGGCTTGGGTAAAAGCGCGAATGCCTTCCAAATTGTGCGGTTGGTGCAGCGGTGCCAAAGAAATCAGGCCAGTCAGATCAGCGAGGACTTTGTCATCCACCAGCACACTGCTGCGATATTGCTTGCCACCATGCACCACCCTGTGTGCCACAACCGTGGGGGTGGTGACACCGTCTAGTTCACCGAGCAGTTGGCGCAAACTATGCAGGGCTTGGGCAAATGCCGGGCCTGGCTCAAAATGCAGGTCACGCGCATGGTATTTTCCCTGCCAAAGCCAGGTCAGTTGGGGTGCGCCACCGGGTTCAAGACCTTCGATGCATCCGCTCAAAATCTGCGGAAGCACTTGCTGATCCGTGTAGGGATAGAGCGAAAATTTAAGTGTTGAAGACCCGGCGTTGACGGTCAGAATGCTCATTTGATAATCCTTGGGATATGGTCAATAATAAGACTTACCAGATCACGCGTGCCTGTGTGCGTCGTGAATTGTGCGCCACCAACAGCGCCAACAAGGCCGAAGACACGCGGTTGGAGGCACCTTCAGCGCGGCTGGTCAAAGCAATGGGAACACGCGCTCCCAGAACAATGCCAGAACCGCTGGCTCCAGCCAGATACTCTAACTGCTTGGCGAGCATGTTGCCGCTATCTAGGTCTGGCACCATCAAAATATCGGTATCACCCGACACTTCAGACTTGATTTGTTTGATTTGTGCAGCTTCCAAAGAAATGGCATTGTCAAAAGCCAAAGGACCGTCGAGCAGACCACCGGTGATTTGCCCGCGATCGGCCATTTTGCACAGCGCTGCAGCATCCAGCGTGGAGGGCATGTTGGGATTGACGGTTTCTACCGCTGCCAACAGGGCTACTTTGGGCACGGGGATACCCATGATGCGGGCAAAGTCAATGGCGTTTTGAACAATGTCCATTTTTTCTGCCAGAGTTGGGCGAATATTGAGTGCAGCATCCGTAATCAACAAAGGCTTGGGGTACATCGGCACATCAAACCTGAACACATGTGACATGCGACGGCCTGTGCGCAGCTCAGTTTTTTTCAAGACGGCAATCAGGAGTTCGTCCGTGTGCAAACTGCCTTTCATCATCATTTCAACTTTGCGTTCAACAGCCATTGTTGCAGCGACTTCCGCTGCCGCATGGCTGTAGTTTTGGGAAACAATTTCAATGCCGGTCAGGTCAATCTCTGACTGTTCTGCGATGGCACGAATGCGCGCTTCAGGGCCAATGAGTATGGGCACAATCAAACCATATCGGCCAGCATCAATAGCACCGCGCAGGGAAATTTCGTCACAGGGGTGGACAACAGCACAGCGAACAGGCTCAAGTTTTGCACCCAGAGCGAGCAAGGCGCGAAACCGGGCAGGGGGGTCATACAACTGAATTTGGGGTGCCGTCACGCGCCGCGACTTGACTTTGGACTGTGGTGCGATCACGCGGGCGCTGCCATCTACCACACGTTCTCCAAATTGATTGGTGACCAGACAGTCGAGTACCACCACTTTATCGGCGGGTTCAAGAGACGACACCGTGACGACTATTGTCAAAGTGTCGCCCACGCGAACGGGCTTGACAAAATGCAAATCCTGGTGTTGGTAAATGGTGCCGGGGCCTGGAAACTGCGTCCCCAACAGGGCAGAAATCAACGCACCGCTCCACATGCCGTGTGCAATAACGCCGTTGAGCAAACTTGCACTGGCAAACTCGGCATCCATGTGGGTGGGGTTGGTATCGCCTGAGACTGCTGCAAACTTTTGAATGTCAGACAGTGTCAAGGTGCGCAGCAAACGCGCACTTTGCCCGACTGAAATTTCATCGAAAGTATAGTTTTCAGTCCATTCGGTATCTAAAGGAAGATTCATATCAATTCACATTCATCAAGTCAAGGAAACATTCATCATGGCATCGGCTGTGGCGGCATCGCGAGGATGTGTACAAAGAAATTTGGAAATGACCCATGCGGATGAGTGTTCATCACGATGCAAATAATTAGCAATAAATTTTCTACCTAATAATTTCAAAAAACGTAGCGCACAATGCAATACCAGAGCGCGTTATAACCGAATTTTGTACAAATTTTGACGTAGAAAACTTTCCGTTAAGCGCTTAATGTGCCCTAATCGTTCTTAATTCTACGAGGCAACCTTGATTGTGTGATGTTGGGTTAAAAAAAGACCACAAAAAACTCGCCAAAGCGGGAACAATAAAAAAACTCGCCAAAGCGGGAACAATAAAAAAACCCGCCAAAGCGGGAACAATAAAAAAACCCGCCGAAGCGGGTTTGTGCAAATCATAAAAACATTATTTAACTTCGCGGGTACCGGTAACCTCAACTTCAACGCGACGATTTTTAGACCGACCGTCTTTGGTCTTGTTGTCAGCTACAGGCTGTTTCTCACCCTTGCCTTCAGCATGAACATGTTTTTGATCCATGCCTTTTGACACCAGATAAGCCTTGACTGCTTGAGCGCGCTTGACAGACAACTTTTGGTTGTAAGCATCCGTACCAATGGAGTCCGTGTGACCAACGGCAATCATCACTTCAAGGTTAACGTCTTTAACTTTGCCCACCAGATCGTCAAGTTTTGCTTTACCTGCCGGCTTCAAAACGGCTTTGTCAAAATCAAAGAAAGCGTCAGCGGCGTAAACCACCTTGACGGGCGCAGCAGGTGGCGGTGGAGGAGGAGGCGGTGGCGTAATCACTGGCACAGGAACTGGTACGGGCGGAGGCGCAATTTTTGGCGCGACAGGTACGGGTTTTTGCGCAACAATGGCACCATCACAGCCCACTGCTGCCGTTGCTGGTGTCCAGAAATTATCACGCCAACAAAGTTCGTTAGTGCCGTTTTTCCAGACTGTACCGTCTGTGGCACGCCAATTGTCAATAGTCTGAGCACCCGCCGCGCTTGCTAGGGCGGCAGAAGCAATCAGCATGGCTACTTTGTCAAGTTTCTTCATGGTTCTCCTTCAGGAAAAAATCCGCAGCCGCGCTGCGTAAACGAGTTGGACGCTTAATGCCCAATCAATCAGGCACAAGACGTTAATCTGATTGTGCCACAGACTTTTTGCTTTGGCGAATCAAAACGATCCCATGAACGGTATCAACGTCGGTTTAAAACAGGATGCCAGCATCGGAGTGTTGCCAATCAGCGACAAGCCCTAAAATGCTCGATTCGTTCTGACCTTTTTACGCTGCCTCACAGCACCCACCATGACCCAGTTTGCCAAAGAAACACTGCCCACCAGCCTTGCGGACGAAATGTGCCGCAGCTATCTGGATTACGCCATGAGCGTGATTGTGGGGCGTGCCCTGCCTGATGCGCGTGACGGCCTCAAACCTGTTCATCGGCGTGTGCTTTTTGCTATGCACGAGCTAAGCAACGACTGGAACAAAGCCTACAAAAAATCAGCACGCATTGTGGGCGATGTGATTGGTAAATACCACCCGCACGGCGATCAATCGGTCTATGACACCATTGTTCGCATGGCGCAAGATTTTTCCATGCGCCACATGCTGGTGGATGGTCAGGGTAATTTTGGCTCTGTCGATGGAGACAGCGCCGCCGCCATGCGTTACACCGAAATTCGCTTAGCCAAAATTGCCCATGAATTATTGGCTGATCTGGACAAGGAAACCGTCGATTTTGGCCCCAACTACGATGGCTCTGAAAAAGAACCTCTGGTCTTGCCTACCCGATTGCCCAATTTGCTCATCAACGGCTCTGGCGGCATTGCTGTAGGCATGGCCACCAACATTCCGCCCCACAATCTCAATGAAGTCGTTAATGCCTGCCTGCATCTGCTGCGCAACCCCACAGCGTCGATTGACGACTTGATGGAAATTATTCCAGCTCCTGATTTTCCGACCGCAGGCATCATCTACGGCATGAGCGGGGTGAAAGACGGCTACCGTACAGGCAAGGGCAGAATCGTGATGCGTGCCAAGTGCCACTTTGAAGACATTGACAAAGGCCAGCGTCAATCCATCATCGTCGATGAATTGCCCTACCAGGTCAATAAAAAAACGCTGCAAGAGCGCATGGCTGAACTGGTGCATGAGAAAAAACTCGAAGGCATCAGCCACATTCAGGATGAGTCTGACAAATCGGGGATGCGCTTAGTGATTGAACTCAAGCGTGGCGAAGTTCCCGAAATTGTTTTGAACAACCTGTACAAGCAAACCCAGTTGCAAGACACCTTTTGCATGAACATGGTGGCTTTAATCAACGGGCAGCCCAAACTGTGCAATCTCAAAGATTTGATTGAAGTCTTTTTAAACCACCGCCGCGAGGTGGTGACAAGACGAACCGTGTTTGAGTTGCGAAAAGCGCGCGAACGTGGCCACCTGCTGGAAGGCCTGGCCGTGGCGCTGGCCAATATTGACGACTTTATTGCCATTATTCGCAATGCCCCCACCCCGCCTGCGGCCAAGGTTCTATTGATGGAGCGCGCGTGGGACAGCAAACTCGTGCGCGAAATGCTTACCCGCTCCCGCGCTGATGGTGGCATCGTCAATGCGGATGACTATCGCCCCAACGGCCTGGAAATGCACTATGGCATGGGCGCTGATGGCCTCTACAGACTGTCAGACACCCAAGCCCAGGAAATTTTGCAAATGCGCCTGCAACGTCTGACGGGTCTAGAGCAAGACAAAATCATTGCTGAATACAAAGAAATTATGGCAGTGATTGATGATTTGCTTGATATTTTGGCAAGACCCGAGCGCGTGTCCATCATCATTGGCGAAGAACTCACCGTCATAAAAACAGAATTTGGTCAAACCAAATTGGGTACAAGGCGCAGCAAGGTCGAGCATAGCTCGTTTGACCTGTCAACCGAAGACCTGATTACCCCGACCGATATGGTGGTCACCTTGAGCCATACCGGTTACATCAAAAGCCAGCCACTGAGTGAATACCGGGCGCAAAAACGCGGTGGACGTGGCAAACAGGCCACCGCCACCAAAGAAGACGATTGGGTCGATCAGCTTTTTATTGCCAACACGCACGACTACATGTTGTGCTTTAGTAACCGTGGTCGCATGTACTGGCTCAAGGTTTGGGAAGTTCCGCAAGGCTCTCGCGGCTCTCGCGGTCGCCCCACCGTCAATATGTTTCCCTTACAAGACGGTGAAAAAATCACTGTGGTGCTGCCGCTCACGGGTGAAAACCGCAGTTTTACGGCGGATCACTTTGTGTTCATGGGCACCAGCATGGGCACAGTCAAGAAAACGCCGCTCACTGAATTCAAGAATCCCCGCAAGATTGGCATTATTGCCGTTAATTTGGATGAGGGCGACTTTTTGATTGGTGCAGCCATCACCGACGGCAAGCACGATGTCATGCTATTTTCAGACGGTGGCAAGGCTGTACGCTTCAACGAAGACGAAGTGACAGCGCACAGTCGCTTGTCGCGCGGTGTCAAAGGCATGAATCTTGACGAGGGTCAAAGCGTGATTGCCATGCTGGTGGCCGAAGATGAATCGCTAAGCGTTTTGACTGCCACACAACATGGCTATGGCAAACGCACCAGCATCACCGAATACCCCCGTTACGGTCGCGGCACCAAGGGCAAGATTGCCATTCGGCAGTCAGAACGCAACGGTAAAGTGGTCGCAGCCATACTGGTTCATGCCGATGATGAAATCATGCTCATCACCGACAAGGGCGTCTTGGTGCGCACACGCGTGAGCGAAATCAAAGAAATTGGCCGCGCAACGCAAGGCGTGACCCTGATTGATTTGGATGAAGGCTCTCAACTGATCGGCTTGCAGCGCATTGTTGAATGCGAAGTCAACCCTGCAACACCAGAATCAACCGATGATGACAATAGCGATAAGACCGATAAGACCGATAAGACCGATGAAAGCGAGCCACCCCCTGTTTAATTGCTATTATTAAAATAGCTACTAACGCAGTATCCATGCGCCCTAGCGCCATATTTTTTATATTTTTTGACAAATGAAACGACCCTATAACTTTTCTGCAGGCCCAGCAGCCATACCCGATGACGTGTTGCAAAGTGCCGCCGCCGAGATGCTGAACTGGCACGATAGTGGCATGAGCGTGATGGAAATGAGCCACCGTGGCAAGGAATTTGGTCAGATTTACGAAGAAGCACAGGCCGATTTACGGGAACTGCTGGCTGTTCCCGAACACTTTAAACTGTTGTTCATGCAAGGTGGCGGCCTGGGCGAAAACGCCTTCGTGCCGATGAATCTGTCAAGGGGCGAAACGGCAGATTTTGTGGTCACCGGCAGTTGGAGTCAAAAATCAGCCAAAGAAGCCAAACGCTACTGCACCGTGCATGAAGCTGCCAACACAGAAAGCAGTGGGTTTACCACCTTACAGAACCCCGCCACCTGGCAATTGAGCACCAAGCCAGCTTATGTGCATATTTGCAGCAATGAAACCATTCACGGCGTTGAATATCAGGAACTGCCTGACCTGAAATCTTTGGGATGTGACGCACCGCTGGTGATGGATTGTTCATCGCACATTGCCTCACGCCCTGTGGATTGGTCGCGTGTGGGACTGGCTTTTGCCGGTGCTCAAAAAAATCTTGGCCCGGCAGGCCTGACACTGGTTGTGGTACGAGAAGACCTGCTCGATCGTGCCTTGCCCACAACACCCAGCGCATTCACCTACAAAACAGTGGCTGACAACCAGTCCATGTACAACACCCCGCCCACTTATGCCATTTACATCGCGGGTTTGGTTTTCAAATGGCTCAAACACCAAGGGGGCATAACGGCCATTGAAGCGCAAAACCTGATCAAGTCCACCTTGTTGTACGACACCATTGACCGTTCGTCGCTTTACATCAACCGCGTTGAAAAACAGTCCCGATCACGCATGAATGTGCCGTTTTTCCTGCGTGACGAACGCTTGAACGATACTTTTTTGACCGATGCCAAGAGCCGCCAGTTGCTGCACCTCAAAGGTCACAAGTCAGTCGGTGGCATGCGAGCTTCCATCTACAACGCCATGCCCCTTCAGGGTGTGCAAGCGTTGGTGAGCTATTTGCAAGACTTTGAAGCACAACACGCCTAATTTACCCCCTCGTTCTATGACCTCAACCCTCTCTGAATTGCGCTGCCAGATTGATGCGATCGATCTGGAAGTCCTCACCTTGCTGAACCGTCGCGCAGCCTTGGCGTATGACGTGGGTGAAATCAAGCGTCTTGATGGCTCTACGGTGTTTTGCCCTCAGCGTGAAACCCAAGTGCAAGACAACATCGTGGCCAGCAACAAAGGGCCACTCCAACCTCACAGCGTACAAGTGATTTGGCGCGAAATCATGTCGGCTTGCCGCGCCATGGAAGCCCCCCAACGGGTGGCCTGTCTGGGGCCTGCTGGCACATTCAGCGAACAAGCAGCCCTGCAGTATTTTGGGTCCAGCACGACGTGCGTGTTGTGCGTCAGCATTGATGAAGTTTTTCGCGCAACAGCCGCAGGCAGTGCAGAATTTGGCGTAGTGCCCATCGAAAACTCATCCGAAGGGGTCATTTCACGCTCGCTGGATTTGTTGCTGAACTCACCCTTGCACATCATTGGTGAAACCAGTTTTCTGGTGCGTCACAACGTCTTGCGCCTAGAGCCATCCCTCAAAGACATTGAGGTGGTCTATGCCCATCCACAAGCCCTCGCCCAATGCCAAAACTGGCTGACCGCTCACTTGCCTCACGCCGAGCGCCGTGCCGCCCAAAGCAATGCTGATGGCGCACGGCTGGCATCGACCAACAACGCCTGGGCTGCCATTGCCAGTGAACGTGCTGGCAGTGAATTTGGTTTGCATGTGGTATCGCACGCCATTCAGGACGATGCCTTTAATCGCACCCGTTTTGCCGTCATCTGCCTGCCGCAAACCTTGCCTTCCCCGCCTGCCACAGGCAAAGACTGCATCAGTTTGATTGTGTCGGTCACCAACCGCCCAGGGGCAATGCATGACTTGCTTGTGCCCCTGAAAAAACACGGTGTTTCCATGACGCGCTTTGAGTCTCGTCCAGCGCGTTCAGGCCAGTGGGAGTATTATTTTTACATTGATCTGGTGGGACACCCCTCAGAACCCCATGTGAGTGCAGCGCTGGATGAACTGCGCAAGCTGTGTGCTTTTTACAAAGTGCTGGGCAGTTATCCGGTGGCAGATTGATATGAATTTAATAGCGACTCCCGTCCGTCTATCCAGCGTTAGCGGCACTTTTAATGCTCAACTTCAAACACTGCTACACGGCTCAAAACAAACCGATGCCCACATTGAACAGCGTGTGGCTGAAATTCTGGCCGACGTGCAACACCGTGGCGATGCAGCCGTTTTGGACTACACCGCACAGTTTGACGGTCTGCAAGCCAGCACGGTGGCAGCACTTGAACTGACACAAGCCGAACTGAAAATCGCGTTTGACACACTGCCCGACGTACAGCGCCAAGCTCTAGAGGCCGCAGCAAGACGGATTCGCAGTTTTCACGAAGCCCAGCAAAAAGCCAGTGGCGAGAGTTGGACCTATCTTGATGAAGACGGCACACTGCTAGGCCAAAAAGTCACACCCCTTGACAGAGTGGGCATTTATGTGCCCGGCGGCAAGGCAGCGTACCCATCGAGCGTGTTGATGAACGCCATTCCTGCCCATATAGCTGGTGTGGGTGAAATCATCATGGTCGTGCCGACTCCCCAAGGTGAAAAAAATGCCCTGGTGCTTGCCGCTGCTTACCTCGCAGGCATCACCCGTGCTTTCACCATTGGCGGCGCTCAAGCCATAGCCGCTTTGGCTTACGGAACAGCCACCATCCCCAAGGTGGACAAAATCACCGGCCCGGGCAACGCTTACGTAGCCAGCGCCAAAAAGCACGTGTTTGGCACGGTGGGAATTGACATGATTGCCGGCCCCAGCGAAATTGTGGTGCTGGCCGATGGCTCTACCCCTGCCGACTGGGTGGCGATGGATTTATTCAGCCAAGCCGAGCACGACGAGCTGGCGCAAAGCATTTTGCTCTGCCCCGATGCCGCGTACCTGGACTTAGTGCAGTCCGCCATCCACCGTCTGCTACCCACCATGCCGCGCCGCAGCATCATTGCCCAATCGCTCACAGACCGTGGCGCGCTGATTCACACCCGCAGCATGGAAGAATCCTGCGCCATCAGCAATTCAATAGCCCCTGAACATTTGGAAGTCAGCAGCCACGAACCCCACCGTTGGGAGCCTTTGCTCAAACACGCCGGCGCCATTTTCCTGGGGGCCTACACCAGCGAGAGTTTGGGCGACTATTGTGCCGGCCCCAACCACGTTTTACCCACCAGTGGCACGGCACGGTTCAGTTCACCGCTGGGTGTGTATGACTTTCAAAAGCGCAGCAGCATCATTGAGGTTAGCCCGCAAGGTGCAAAAACCTTGGGACAAATTGCCAGCGTACTCGCACACGGCGAAGGCCTGACTGCCCACGCCAGATCGGCAGAGATGCGGTTAGATGCTATTGTTTAAATAGCTACTTACACAGATGGGTCAAGGGCTACAGGCCGTTTTGGTGTTTATTTTGATGTGATGATCCGGATGTCCATTCCATCGCTCATGCTCTTATGCAATCACATGCAAAACAGGTGATGGTGTGGGCGACATAGCTCCCGTGTTCACGGTACTCCTCAACAGGCTTTTCAGGATGGCTGTTGTGACGGGGGTTGAAAGTTCAGTTCAATTGCATATCCGTCGTGGTGACAACCTTGAAGCCCGCGATAACGACGGTTTCACCCCGTTGATGCTCGCTGCCAAGCACAACAAATCCAGAATTTGCAGCATGCTTATCGAAGCGGGTGCCAGCCACCAAAGTCTTGACCCGCACGGCCGTAATGCGCTGAACATTGCTGTGGCCTTCGGTGCAGCCGATGCTGCCAGGGTACTTGAGTGTCTCCATCGTGAACACCATGATGTAACCCCAAGTGGCTCACAGGGTTGCCTGGCGATGACTTCATCCCACTGTGCGGACGCTCTGGATGTCTGCGACCTGTTTGCTTGGGAGCCAGAGGTTTCAGTCACCCTGCACAGTAGCGAACCATCGTTGGCTGAATCGGCAGCGAAAACCGATGCAGCCATATCCAGCCACATACCCATCGACACATCGGAAGATTGGTCGGATATCGATGCCTTTCTTCCTGAGCGTTCAGCAAAATTTCTGTCTGTGGATGACATCGAGGCAAATGATCGGCTTCGTAATATGCTGTTGCGTGCCTTGCGTGAAGGCAGTGTTCCAGATGCGCTGGTTGAAGAACTGACCATGAAACCTGACGGTTCCACGGATGAGGAAACCAACGCACTGTTGCACCGTGTCATTCATGATCTTGGGGCTGAAACCGATGAGCGATTTGAATACAGCTCATACGATGAAAACTACCATGTTTTCACAGACCCGCAGGAGACTGTCCTGGAAGAAGATGCCATCTCTTCTGCCCTGGATGTCATGAATGGCATAACTGCACATGACAATGATCCATTGCGAATCTATTTTCGTGAGACACAAAAAATCAACTTGCTGACGGCCGCAGGGGAAGTTGAACTTGGCAGGCAGATGGAAAACGGCCGCCTTGAGGTTCTCAATGTCATTGCTTCAGTACCGTGCGTGGTTGCTGAAATTCTCAGGCTGGGCGAAGAAATACGCGCAGGCCTTATCCCATGGCGTGGTGTTGTCTCTGATGACGACTATGACGGTAAAAAAGCCAGCGATGCTGATACCTTTGCAGGTGTCGAAGATAGCCTGGTCAATCCCACAAGCGACAGTGACGGAGTGAATGTGCAAAGCTCTGGCGATCGCATGGTTGAAGTCATGAAACGCCTTGATGCACTTCGCCAACAGTTTGAAGCCGTCACCATCGCCTGTCATCAAGAGGGTTACGGATCAGCCAGCCATCTCCAGGCACAAAAGGGTTTGAACGATGAAATCCTGACCCTTGGATTGACTGCCGCGACGATAGACAGGTTGTGTGCCATGCTGGGTGGGCAAGTGACAAACATTCAGGCACAAGAGAGAAATTTTCGGCGCATCATGGTGGACGTGTGTGGCTACCCATCCCATCTGTATGACACCACTTTGGGCGGCGGTAACAAGACAAGTGCCCCCTGGCTTGATGGCCACTGGTTCGTTGCACAGGCCAATGCAGATCAGCCATGGAGTGCCGCCCTGCGCCACAACATGGATACGTTGCATGAAATCCAACAACGGATGGCTGATTTTCAGGTCCGCCTTGTGGTGCCACTCCATGACCTCAAAAAACTGAATCAGCGCATGGTGGCTGGTGCATTGTGTACAGCCCAGGCCAAAGTCAAAATGATTGAGGCCAATTTGCGCCTGGTCATCTCCATCGCCAAACGGTACTTAAAAAGCGGTATGCACTTCAACGATTTGATTCAGGAGGGCAACCTGGGGTTGATGAAGGCCGTCGAAAAATTTGACTACAAACGTGGTTTCAAGTTTTCAACCATGGCAACGTGGTGGATACGCCAGCAAATTGCCCGTTCGGTTGCCGACCATTGCCGTGTCGTGAGACTCCCTGCGCATGCTCATGAAACTTCGCAGCGCATATTGCGAGAGATGGATGCTGTTGAAGGTGCCACGGGTCGCACGCCGACCGTGACAGAGCTTGCCGAACGCTTGTCCATACCTGTGCGCAACATTCCGGCCATTCTGCGAGCATCATTGGAGACAGTTCATATCACAAGGTCTGAGGATATTGGAACCATCCCCACCGAATTGATGATTGACCACGCGCTGGCTGACCCTTATGATGATGTTTGTGCCAGGGAATCCCATAAACGTGTTGATTCACTCCTCAATCAACTCACAGTACATCAAGCTCAAGTGTTGCGCATGAGATTTGCTGTTGGTGGCCTGGATGAATATACGCTGGAAGAGATTGCACGAACATTTGACCTCTCACGCGAGAGGATTCGTCAGATTGAAGCTCAAGCGCTCAGGGACATAAGACAAATTATTCTTCGAAATCAAGGCAATTGCATAAAAAAAGCCCAGAGCCAAGTTGGAATGGAACGGAAACTTGATACAACTGTAATTCCAAGGTTCCATTCCAGAGAAGCATTCCATGAGATATACCCAAAAAACCCAACAGGGAATGGACAAGAACGTGTTGCCCCAACGGATGCCACCGATGCATCAGACGTCACGAATGACGACCGCCATCTTGAGAAAACAGATGCAAATCCCCTCTTGCTTGACCGCTTTCTGAAAATGATGGTTGTTTTTGGCATCAATGTGATTGATGATCGCCACAAGGAAGATGGTTCGCTTTGGGTTGAAATCATGGATGACTGTGATAACCGCCACAATCAAGTGATCCGCAAGCTCACGGAATTCGGTTTTGAATACTTCCCAGGTAAAGGTTACTGGAAATGATCCCCAACACACGATATGCACCCCCACGCGCAGGTGCCATGCTCGAATCGCTCCGTGGCCTAGGGTACACCACCGCTGCCGCTGTGGCAGACATCATTGACAACAGCATTTCGGCAAATGCCACCGAAGTGCGACTGGATTTTTCATGGCACGGCACAGCCAGCCGCGTGACAATGCTTGACAATGGCATTGGCATGACCGATGCCGAGCTGGAATCTGCCATGAGGCTCGGCGATAAAAGTCCACTGGACACCCGAACCGCCGGTGATCTTGGCCGCTTTGGCATGGGGCTGAAAACAGCCTCGTTGTCACAGTGTCGAAGGCTGACGGTCGCAAGTGTTAAAAAAGGTGAGAAACCTGCCTGCCTGCGATGGGATCTGGATGCACTGGCCTGTAGCCCTGATGCCGGCTGGTTGTTGTTTGAGGGGCCTGCTGCGGGTTCGGAAAATTTTCTGTCTGCCCTGAGAGAACAAGTGTCAGGGACTTTGGTTCTGTGGGAAAACCTGGACAGAATTGTCTCTGGTGGCTACGGTGTGGATGACTACAACGATCTGATTGACAGGGTTCATGCCCATCTTGCCATGGTTTTTCACCGCCTGCAGGACGGGTCTTGTCCACGGTTGCGAATCCACCTGAATGGCCGCTCCATCACGCCCTGGGATCCCTTCATGTGCAAACATGCAGCCAAGCCGTGGCACTCGCCGATTGAAAGAAAACGTACCGATGCAGGCACTGTTGAAATTGAATGCCATGTGCTGCCCCACAAGGACAAACTCACACCCGAAGCATTTGATTCTGGCGCAGGCCCCGAAGGATGGACTGCGCAACAAGGCTTTTATGTGTATCGCAACATGCGACTGCTGGTGGCAGGTGGATGGCTCGGTCTGGGGCAGGGACGTGCGTGGAACCGTGACGAAACATTGCGCCTGGCCAGAATTCGGCTTGACATCCCCAACACCGCAGATGCAGCGTGGAAAATCGACATCCGCAAATCCACTGCACGCCCACCCGTCGCACTGCGTTCCTGGTTGACCCAATTTGCAGAGGAAACCCGCAACAGGGCGCGGCGCGTTTTTGCTTACCGTGGCGCGTACACGCCCGGCAGCGCACCCCTTGAGCAAGCCTGGCGTGTTGAACACGCACCATCAGGCACACGCTACCGTATCGACAACCAGCATCCTGCCGTATCCGCCGTGCTGGATGGGGCTGGGGAAATGCTGCCTGCCGTTCGTGCCATGCTGCGTGTGATTGAAGAGACCGTTCCAGTGCAGCGTATCTGGCTGGATACCGCCGAGAACAAAGATACACCACAAACCGGTTTTGCCGGTGAACCACCCGAAGCCATTGTGGGTGTGCTGATGACCTTGTTTGAAGACATGACCGGGCGCAAGGGCATGAGTTGGGACAATGCACGGCGCACCTTGCTGTCAACAGAACCCTTTCAAAATTACCCAGCGCTCGTAGCTGCCCTGCCAATGACAGGTTCACCATCGAATGCGACGTAGGCACATCCACGTTGAAAGGGGCAATTTTGTACATGATCAATGGCATCGAAAACAGCGCTATCGCTTGTCCAGTCTGCATAGTGCGCTATTGTTTTTGATTTTTTTACGGTAAAAATCCTACTGCCAACCGGCCAACCGCTGATATGACTGAACTCAACAAATCCCTGTCTGCCGTGATGACCATTGCACAAACCTTGCTGCAGGCAGAAAGTGCCAAATCCGATGTGACACCGGCACTTGTTGCCGACAAGGTCAGGCTTGCCGCCCTGACGCTTGGCAATGCCTACCCTGATGGCATCGACCAAAGCGCTGCCTGTGCCGAACTCATTCGCCGTTTCAGCTACTGGATTGGCAAGGATTCATCGCTTGAAAATTCGCAAGGTCATGAGCCTTGGCTGGTCGCTTCACGCAAGAAGGACTGGCGCTACTGGCAGCGCTACCAGGGTTTTCTTGAACGCAAGATTGCGGTCGATGTCGTGGCCGCACTGGACGAATCGACAGACAGGATTCTGGCGTTGATGGAAGACCCCAGGCGAACGGGTTCATGGGATCGGCGCGGCCTTGTGGTGGGACACGTTCAGTCGGGCAAAACAGGCAACTACGCGGGGCTGGTGTGCAAAGCCGCCGATGCCGGCTACAAGGTCATCATCGTGCTTGCCGGGTTGCACAACAACCTGCGATCCCAGACACAAATCCGGCTGGAAGAAAGTTTTCTGGGTTATGAAACTTCGGCAAATCGTGACCCCGGCAAGTTGGTAGGTGTAGCCGAGATCGACAGTGACCCCAACATTCATCCGCACTGTGCCACAACGCGCGCCAACAACGGTGACTTCAACACGCGTGTCGCCAGAAATTTTGCCATTTCGCCCGAAGAGCGTCCCTGGCTTTTTGTGGTCAAGAAAAACAAGTCTGTTCTGACCCGGCTTCTTAAATGGATTCAGGGGCACGTTGCCGATACGACAGATGCAGCCACCAGATGCCGCATCGTTACCCGACTTCCCTTGCTTGTCATTGACGATGAGGCCGACAACGCATCAGTTGATACGGGGGAGCAACTGTTCAATGCTGACGGCACACCGGCCGACGACCATCAGCCCAGGGCCATCAACGGATTGATCCGAAAAATACTGCATGCGTTTGAGAAGAAAGCCTATGTTGGTTATACCGCCACACCGTTTGCCAACATCTTCATTCATCGGCGCAATGCAACCACCGAGGAAGGCCATGACCTCTTTCCAAGGTCATTCATCATTAACCTTGCTGCGCCGTCAAACTATGTCGGACCTGCGCGTGTTTTTGGTTTGCGCACCACGGAAGGTAGAAGCGGTGGCCTGCCGCTGATGCGTGATGTTTTTGACCATGTCAATCAGGCCGATTCAGGTGGATGGATGCCACCCAGGCACAACAAGGAGCACGTTCCAATTTACAGGGGGCAGGAAACCCTTCCACCCTCGCTTTATGAAGCCGTTGCGTCATTCGTCCTGGCAACAGCAGCCCGTGTGTGTCGTGGACAAGGCAATGAACATTCCTCGATGCTCATTCATGTGACCCGTTTCGTCAAGGTTCAACATGCCGTGCATGGTCAGGTTGAAGCGACCATCAAGCGCATGAAGCAACGGCTCACACGTAGCATTGGGCACGAAGAGCTGCTGTGCCAACTCGAAACCCTGTGGCACCATGATTTCGTTCCTGTATGTGCCGATTTGGCCCGTCTTGTTCCCGAAGCTGGTGGAACGCACAAAGTCCCCACTTGGGCGGAAATATGCGCAGCATTACCGGACGTTTTATCTGACATTCAAGTCCGGATGATCAACGGAACAGCCAAGGATGCACTGGATTACGCCGAGCATGGTGAAAAAGGGCTCAAGGTGATCGCCATTGGTGGTGACAAACTTGCACGGGGATTGACGCTTGAGGGCCTTTGCACGAGTTACTTTGTGCGAACCACCAAAATGTACGACACACTCATGCAAATGGGCCGGTGGTTTGGTTACCGCCCGGGCTATGTTGATCTCTGTCGGCTTTACACCACCCCTGAACTTGTGGAATGGTTTGGTCATATTGCTGATGCATCCGAAGAGTTACGTGAAGAATTTGACACCATGGTCATGAGTGGTGCAACACCTGAGCAGTACGGGTTGAAAGTCGAGTCCCATCCCGTTCTGGTGGTGACATCACCATTGAAAATGCGAAGCGCCCAAACACTCAGACTTTCGTACAGTGGCAGCTTTGTTCAGACCATATCGTTTGACCAATCCCCCGATGTACTTGGTCGCAATCTTGATGCAGCCAATCGAATGTTGGAGCTGGTTGGTCATCCTTCGGAGACAGCACCAAGACGCAGGCGCGATGAAGGTGACGACCATTGGGCTCATTCGTACCTGTGGAAAGAGGTCGGCGCCGAAATCATCATTGATTTTTTGCGGAGCTACAAAACCCCAACCGGTGCCGATCGTGCCAACAGTACCGTTCTGGCCGATTTTGTTTCTCAAATGAACAAGAAAAACGAACTGACAAGCTGGACACTGGCCTTGTTGGCAGAGGGGCGCCCCAGTTCGTCCTACACTTTTACCAACGGGATAACCGTTTCGACCTTGCCGTTTAGAAAAATCGATAGAAATGCCGATCGCTATACCATCGGCGTGTTGACTGAGCCTGGCGATGAAGCCATCGACCTTGATTACCCTGGCTGGAAAAGCGCTCTTGATGCCACTCAGGCCGCATGGAAGCCGGATCTGGCACGCAACCGTATCACACGCCCCACGAGACCCAGCGGTCAGAAAATTCGGGAACTTCGGGGTTATGGTACGGAAGGCATCCCACCGACAAGGCACCATGGAATTATTCTGCTTTACCCCTTGTCACCCAGTGAAACCAAAAATGCAACAACTGTTGTCAACGAAAAACCCATCATCGCATTTGCCATGAGTTTCCCGTGCAGCGAGACCGGCGTGAAGGTTGAGTACAAGGTTGATCACCTCTATTGGGAGCAGGAATATGGCCCGTCAGAGTAACGAATTTGCACTTGCGTGGGAATCGCTATCCGGTTCAGACACCGGTGCCGGATGGCGCACCATTCCTGTTACTGGGGCTGGTACTTGCGCATTAAGTGCGGGTCGGCACTTTCCTGGGAACCAGGAATCCTTGTTGGTGGGCTTTACCTCGGTTCAGATACCTGTGGCTGAAAAATTTCCGGAAGGACAGGGCTTTGTTGTTGAGCATGTCAGTTTGTCGGAAGAGCGCCGCACCTGGATTGCTTTGACTCGAAAGGAAAGTGGTGGCATTGAACTTTTCATGGCCATGATTTGCGATATCACCGATTTGCTCGATGCTGAATCGGATACGGATGCTACGCGGTTGCTGCGTATTTTCCTGGGTCGTGTACGCGCGTGGCAGGAATTCATGCGACAAGGATCTGAAGCTCTGAGCCACGAGGCAGAAGTTGGACTGGTCGGTGAGTTGATGGTACTGGGCTTCATGCTGGAATCGGGCATGGCAGCAGCGTCCGCCATCGAGGCCTGGGTCGGGCCACTGGATGGTATTCAGGATTTTGAAATAGGTACTGGTGCCATTGAGGTCAAAACCACACTGGCACCTGTCGGTTTCCCTACCCGTATCGGATCACTTGAGCAACTTGATGATGCGATACGTCAGCCACTCTACATCGCAGGGCTGCGATTGCGTCAAATCACCACCGGCAAAACGCTACCCGATATGGTTGATGATCTGAAAAGAGCCATGTTGGACGATGCCGTGTCGAGGCTAAATTTTGCCGAGAGACTCCTTCGGGCACGGTACTACGAGGGACATCGTGATCAATATACACGCCGATTCAATGTGACAAGCATGTATGTGATGGAGGTCAAGGATAATTTTCCAAGGCTGACAATGGGGCGCGTGCCGGCAGGCATTACCAAGGCCACTTATGAAATCAACCTAGATCGGGTGCCAGAATTCAACGTCGATTTACGAACTGCACTGGAACAATTGGGAGTACTTTGAGTATGAAAATACTGGATTTTTTGCTTGAAACACAAGCCGAGGTCAGGTCACACATGAGTGATGGATCTCTTTTTGCAGAATTTGCTTTCACTGATGTTGTAATGCAGCACATGACCGAAATTGGAATGACATTTGAACCTGTGGGTTGCCATCACCGTGGGCAATACCGAAATGCCATCCTGCGTTTGAGTGGGTATGCACTTTCCGATGACCACGATCAGCTTGACCTGTTTGTGAGTCTTTACGATGGTGTCGATGTAATCACGCAGGTACCGGACTCTGAAACCAAAATGGCAGCGGAACAATGCTTGCGTTTTTTGTCTTTATGTGCAGAAGGGAAGATGGTGCAAACACTTGACCCGTCAAGCGATATTGCATCCTTTGCCAACACACTTCAAGCCATTTACAACGACCTGGATCAAATTCGGGTTTTTATTTTGACTGACAAGATTGCCAAATCAAAAAGTTATAAAACGCGCGAAATTGGCCAAAAATCTGTGCGCCTTGAGGTTATGGATATTGAACGGCTACACCACCATTTATCGGAGGGCAAGCCACGTGACGAGTTGATAGTTGATTTCAACGAAGTATCGGGTTGTGCCTTGCCGTGCATTTTCGTCCCAGGCGGTGATGAGGATTATGGCTACGCTCTGGCTGCATTCCCTGCTGTGGCACTTCGATATTTATACGAAAGGTTTGGTGCAAGGTTACTTGAGGCCAATGTTCGATCATTTCTTAGCACCAAAGGCAAAGGCGTCAATGCAGGTATTCAAAATACGCTACGCAATGAGCCAGGGCGTTTCATGGCTTACAACAATGGCATTGTCATTGTGGCTGACGAATTGCATTTTGGCAAAACATTGGATGGTTCGACAGGAATTTCGTGGATAAAAGGATTCCAGATTGTCAATGGCGGTCAAACCACTGCTTCGATTTACTTTACCAAAAGAAGATATCCAGATACAGATTTAAGTCGCGTTCGTGTACCGGCAAAAATCATTGTCATGCATGCGCAGGAACCTGCGAAAGAGGAGTCCCTGATTTCGGACATATCGCGTTTTGCCAATAGCCAAAATGCCATCCGTCAATCCGATCTTTCTGCCAACAAGCCGTTTCATGTTGAAATTGAAAGGCTGTCACGAACCATATATTGCCCGGATGGGGTAGGACAATGGTTTTATGAACGAGCGGCTGGCAGTTACAACACACTGTTGGCGCGCGACGGAACTACACCAGCCAAGCTCAAGGCTTTGAAAGAAGCAATACCCACGGCACGCAGAATCACCAAGACTGATCTGGCCAAGTACATCAATGCATGGCAAAAAAAACCTGACATCGTGAGTCTTGGCAATCAGAAAAATTTTGATCGGTTTATGGCCGACCTGACCTCAAGTGATGGGTCCGACATCGCCCTCCCAAATGTGGCTGACTACAAGGTCATGATCGCCAAAGCGAAGTTATTCAGGGATACACAAAAAATTCTGCGCCCCATGTTTCAGGCGTTTCAGGCCAATGTGGTTGCCTACACCGTGGCAGTTTTGGCCGAAAGGATTGGAGATCGGGTGGATCTCAATCTTATTTGGTCAAATCAGGCTGTCTCTCATAAGTTACTCGAACAAATCGCAATTTGGGCGAAGGAAGTCAACGAAGTCCTTCACAGAACGGCAAGCGGACGCATGATTTCGGAATGGGCTAAAAAGCCGGAGTGCCGTGTTGCGGTACTGGGAGCACACTACACCACGCCCATGAACGGGATACCGGAAGTACGTTGAGAGCGTTCGGTTTCGTGCGAATGTCAATGCCATGATGGTTCGGTTTGCCTTACACAAAACATCGACCTGTACGATTGACTAAGCCGCTTTGGCTGCCCAAGTAAGGTCAAATCTACGGTTTTGCAGCCATTGTCGTGCCACACCGTTAACTGTGAGCGCATTTAGTGAGGTTAGCGCGTG
>CAIYWD010000200.1 GCA_903929815.1 uncultured beta proteobacterium | reverse complement strand
GCATGAGTTAGAATCACATTTTGATAAGTGGGTTTATTTTTTAAAGCATCTTGAAAATTTTGACCATATTCCCGGCGTATTAAATGAACCTATTTTTCAAAGAGGTTTTGAAATAGCTGAATTGGCTCATTTAACGCCACGACAATTTGATGCCTACTTGAAAAGTTTGCTGGAATATTCTGAGGTTAAAAATGTGAATGATACTGCGTATGATGACGGAATAAAAAAAGGAAAAATTGAAGGAAAAATTGAAGGCATAAAGAAAGTTGCAAAAGCCTTGAAAGCCAATCATGTTGCATTGGATATTATTATGGCAACGACAGGTTTGACTGATCAGGAAATTTTAGAGTTGTAGCCAGATATTTGTAACCATTGAAATTTTGTCTTGTAAGTCGTATGTCAATTTGACCCTCTTGTTTTGTTCTCGTCGGATAAAAGTCCGACCATGTCCCATCACATCGCAAAACATGATCATCATTTTGGCCTCTAACGCACGCCAGTATTGCGTAAGTAGCTATTAAATTGATAGTATTTAACACCCTCATTCCACTCACGACACCCACCCAACCCACCATGACCCCTCAAGAATTTATCGCCAAATGGGGAAAACCTCACGGCATCCCCGGCCCCGGCTACGCCCTCAACGAAGAGCAAGGCGCACAAAGCCATTTTCTGGATTTGTGCGAGCTGCTTGATGTTCCCAAACCCGGCAGTACGCAAGGCTACTTGTTTGAAGAAAAAAGTGCTGTGATTGGTGGCAAAACGGGCTACGCCGATGTGTTTATGCGTGGCGTTTTTGCCTGGGAAAACAAAGCACCGGGCAAAAATCTGGACAACGCCTTAAAGCAACTGCTCACCTACAGCTTGGCCTTGAGCAACCCGCCCATTTTGGTGGTGTCCGATCGCTTGCTGATTCGCATTCACACCCAGTTTACCGGCCACCCCAGCCAAACTTTTGAAGTTCTACTTGAAGAACTCAATCAGCCCGCTCAATGCGCCCTGTTGCGCCGCATCTGGACTGCGCCTGAGAGCTTCAAGCCCAGCATCACCAGCCGTGACATTACCGAAGCCGCCGCGCAGAGTTTTGCCACCTTGGCCGAAGGTCTGCGCAAACGCTGCCCCGCAGGTGTTGATGCTGTGGCCTACGCCGACCAGGTTGCCCATTTTTTAACCCAGTGCCTGTTTTGCTTTTTTGCTGAAGATGTGGGGCTGCTGCCCGGGCGAATGTTTGAAACCCTGGTCAAAAACAGACATTTGACCAGCGACAAACTCTCAAAAGGGTTCAACAACCTGTTTGCCACCATGCGTGACGGCGGTTTATATGGCAGCGACGATTTGCCTCCATTCAATGGCGGACTGTTCCAAACCATTGCCGTGCCTGAACTGACCATCATGGAAGTGACCGAACTGCGCAAAGCCGCAGCATTGAACTGGTCAGCCATCGACGTGTCAATTTTTGGTACTTTGTTTGAGCGGGGTTTGGACCCTGCCAAGCGCAGCCAACTCGGTGCGCATTACACCGACCCCACCACCATTTTGCGAATTATTGAACCCGTATTAAGCCGTCCATTGCTACAACAATGGGAGCTACTCGCGCAGTCCCTGCAAGGGCTGATGGCCAAAAGTAAGCGTCAAAATGACAAGCACCACAGAGAAGCCCAAGCCCTGTTTGTGGCATGGCTGGAGCGGCTCAAAAACTACCGTCTGCTCGATCCGGCCTGTGGCAGCGGTAACTTTTTGTTTTTGGGGTTAAAAGCACTCAAAGACATCGAACACAAAAGCCATCTGGAAGCCGCAGCGCTGGGTTTAGACAGACAGACCGAACTGGTGACGGGTCCACACAATGTGCTGGGCATGGAAATCAACGAGTACGCCGCAGAACTGGCGCGTTTGACGGTGTGGATAGGTGAATTGCAATGGCGCATGGTGCATGGCTATGCGTTCAAAACCGACCCCGTTTTGCAGCCGCTTGATCACATTGCCTGTGCGGATGCGTTGTTGCGCTTTGAAGAAGGTCAGGCTTTGGAGGCTATCTGGCCAAAGGCGAATGTGGTGATGGGTAATCCGCCGTTTTTGGGGGACAAGATCATGCGAAGCGAATTGGGCGATGCCTATGTTAAAAATTTGCGCGCACTCTTTGAGGGTCGTGTCCCTGGCGGTGCAGACTTGGTGACTTACTGGTTTGAAAAAGCACGCGCCCAGATTGAATCAGGCCATTGCCAATTGGCTGGACTGGTTGCCACCAACTCCATACGCGGTGGTGCCAACCAAAAGGTACTGGCGCGTATTTGTGCATCTACGACCCTATTCAATGCTTGGAGCGATGAAGCCTGGTGGGACAGTGGTACCTCGGTACGGGTTAGCCTTGTCTGTTTTGGGGAAAACCAAGAACACCAGCTCAACGGTCAAACTGTTTCTGCTTTGCATGCCGACCTGACTTCTGGTGATGGACTGAATCTCACACATGCTCAACCCATCAAAGCGAATGAAGGAGCATCGTTTATTGGGACACAAAAAGGTGGATTGTTTGAAGTGGAAGGACAACTCGCACGCACTTGGTTGCAGTTACCAAATATTAACCATCGAAACAATGCAGAAGTGATCAGGCCTTGGGTGAATGGTCGGGATATGACCCAGCGGCCAACCGGTCACTGGATTGTGGATTTTGGCAACGACATGGCTGAGAAAGATGCTGCACAATTTGAAATGCCATTCGCGTTCATCGGTATACATGTCAAGCCTAAGCGCACAGGCAATCGCGAAGCCTCTGCAGATCGTTATTGGTGGCTGCACCAGCGACCACGTCCAGATATGAGAGCAGCACTTAAACATCTTCCTCGGTATATTGCAAGCCCCCGTGTCGCCAAATATCGCTTGTTTGTGTGGCAGCATCGCGCTGTACTGACAGACTCGGCTGCGGTCGCCATCGCCCGCGCCGACGACACCACCTTTGGCATTCTGCACAGCCGATTTCATGAACTTTGGTCATTGCGAATGTGTACATGGATGGGCGTAGGTAATGATCCACGCTACACCCCCACCACCTGTTTTGAAACCTTTCCTTTCCCTGCTGGCCTGACACCCGAAGACACCGCACACCAGCGCACCGAAAAACTGCCAAGCGGTGCCATCATCCCCGCAGGCATTGCCAACCCCGCCCTTTGCAGCATAGCCAGTGCCATAGCCCAAGCGGCTGCCACGCTGACCACCCAGCGCAACAACTGGCTCAACCCCGAAAAATACGTTGAATGGGTACAAACGCCCGAAGAAAAGGAAGCCGGTTATCCTGCCAGAGCAGTAGCCAAACCCGGTTTTGCGGATGAACTCAAAAAGCGCACACTCACCAACCTGTACAACGAAAAACCCGCCTGGCTCTTGATGGCCCATGCAGCACTGGATCAAGCTGTGGCGGCGGCTTATGGCTGGACAGACTACACCCCCAGCCTAAGCGATGACGAGCTACTGCGTCGGCTGCTGGCACTGAATTTGTCATCATTTTCATCAGAGGAATCTCAACCATGAACATGCTTGTGTTATCTGAATCTCTCGCACCCATGCCTCGCAAAAAATTGCCTATTGGGATTCAGACTTTCGCCAAAATTCGAGAGAACAATTATTATTATGTTGATAAAACGGGTATCATCATTGATTTAATTGCGCAAGGATCATATTATTTTTTATCTCGTCCACGTCGGTTTGGCAAAAGCCTCTTTTTAGATACTTTGAAAGAATTATTTGAAGGCAACGTTGCCCTGTTCAAAGGATTGGCAGCCGAAAAACAATGGGATTGGTCAAAAAAATACCCTGTGATTCGCATTAGTTTTACAGGTGGGGTACTCAGAGACAGAAAAGAACTAGACAGGCGCGTTCGTGATATTCTGCGTGTCAATCGACTCACGCTAGGATTGAAATTACCTGCTGATGTGCAGCCTGACGATATAACCAGTAATTTTGAAGATTTGATTTCACAGGCGCACACCCACACTGGTTTGCGTGCCGTGGTGTTGATTGATGAATACGACAAACCCATTTTGGACAACATTGAGGACAGAGCGGCAGCGACTGAAATGCGTGAGGGGTTAAAAAACCTGTACTCTGTTCTGAAAGGCGCAGATGAGCATTT
>CAIYWD010000199.1 GCA_903929815.1 uncultured beta proteobacterium | reverse complement strand
TCCAGTGTATTTTGGTCTTCATGGATACACAAAGTCAGTCTGGATTCCCGCCTTCGCGGGAATGACGGTGGCGGGGTCTAAACGGTTACACAAGAAGAGTCTATTGATGCGCTTATTTTGCGTTATTCACAATGTGTCTCCATAATGCAAGATCAGATTTTCAAAGGAATTGCTTATCTGGAGCAAGAAAACATCAGCGACAAATCCAACCGCGATAAAACATTACTCATGGAGAAATTGGGAGTCATTAAATCTGCCGAAGACTTTGGCACAGCCACCCTATTACGCAACAAATTTTCACACCATGACCCTGAAGAATTCGTTGACCGTATGGAAAGGCTCAACACCGTAATGGATGAATCTGTTTTTATAGTGGCATGTTTTGCTGACATCAAGGCACACATTCAAAATAAGAGTCTTGTCTGAGCGATGAATGCAATGCATCACAAGAATAGATAAAAATGGCCTCTAGCCCTTGTCCAGTCTGCATAAGTAGCTATCAATAGCGTAGCTATATTGAACAAATACACCAATTTTTTTGCTTTTTGGTTATCGTGTTTATAACCATAATTATGGATATATTAATTGTTTATTGAAAATTACAGATGTTAATATCTCAACCCAAATTTAATCCAATCATTTTAAGAAAAACAGTGCTGGATATGGCTTATGCAGGTTCTACCGTGCATATTGGCTGCGCTTTTTCCATCATTGAATTACTGGCGGTGCTTTACCGAAATCACCTCCGTTATCCAGAAAATGACCCACACGCGCAAGCACGCGACTATCTTGTATTGAGCAAAGGCCATGGTGTTATGGCTCAATATGCCTGTATGCGTGAATTGGGCTGGTTAAAAGAATATGCCTTCACACATTATTTTTCTGATGGCAGCGACTTGAAGGGTTTATCTGATTCTCGTATTGCAGGACTGGAAGTCACATCTGGATCATTAGGACACGGTTTTTCGGTGGGTGTGGGTTTGGCTCTGGCTGCCAAGTTGCGTGGCACTGATCAAAAAACCTATGCTTTGGTGGGTGATGGTGAAATCAATGAAGGCCCCATTTGGGAGGGGTTATTGTTTGCGAGACACCATGATCTTAAGAATCTGATGGTCATTGTGGATAAAAATGGTTTTCAGGCGATGGGTCGTACCGAAGACGTACTCAACCTGGGTTCTATACAAACCAAGTTTGAGAGTTTTGGTTTCGAAACCATCACGATTGATGGTCATGATGAACTCAGCATTGATCACACCATCACAAAACTATGGGCAAGCCCATCGACCGCACCCAAAGCTATTATTGCCAAAACGATCAAAGGCAAGGGTGTGCCTTTTATGGAAAATAATAATATGTGGCATTACACGCGGCTGGATTCAGACACTTACGCCCAAGCTGTGGCAGCGGTTGCGGGAGGTACGCCATGAGAGAGGCTTTCTCTGAAGAACTGATTCGTTTGGGCAAGACTGACCCCAATGTTATATTGCTCACAGGCGATCACGGATATGCCCTATTTGATGGCTTTCGTAGAGAATGCCCCAAACAGTACATCAATGCAGGCATTGCCGAACAAAACATGGTGGGGATGGCCGCAGGGCTGGCGCGAGCCGGGTTTAGACCGATTGTGTATGGCTTGAGTGCATTTATTCCTGTTCGCGTCCTTGAACAGATCAAAATTGACATCGCTCACGATCAATTACCTGTGATTTTGATAGGTGATGGTGCTGGGTTTGTTTATAGCCACCTTGGAACCAGCCACCAATCTACTGAAGATATAGCCTGTACCCGCGCCATTCCTCATTTGACCATATTTTCACCTGCTGATCGTTTTGAAGTCACAGCGTGTATGGAGTTGGCCTATCAACTCAAGAGTTCAGTCTATTTTCGACTGGGTAAATCTGACCGTGGCGACGTTCATACGATGCAACCACCAGTAAGCGCAGGCCATTTGGTCAACGTTAAAACGGGGCAAAGTGGCAATGTGACCTTTATGGCAACTGGGTCCATGGTTCGTACAGCGCTGGATATTGCAACCGCATCCTATCCTGGTGCATCTGTCTGGAGTGTGCCTTGCATCAAACCCATTGACAAAAAACAGGTTAAAGCCATTTGTAAACAGAGTTCAGTCGTGGTGGTGATGGAGGAACATTCGGTACTTGGGGGATTAGGTTCTGTGATTGCTGAAATAACTTCAGAAGTTGAACCCGTGAGAATTCTGAGGGTGGGTGTGCTTGACAGATTCTCTCAACATTGTGGCTCTTACGATTATCTTCTGAAGGAACATGGATTAGATCGCGCCTCGATAGAAATGCAAATTGATAAATTTATTAACGGTGCTGGGTGACGATGTGCGGGTTATCCTTTTTGGTTCCCATGAAAATAGCCATCTTGGGTGCCACCAGCCAGATTGCACGTGACCTGATTCAATCACTTGCCGTGCAAACCACTCACGCCCTGGTGATGTATGCCCGTCGCCCACAAGCCGTGGTGCAATGGCTGGTTGACGTGGGTCTGACAGATCGCTATCTAGTGAATGACTTTGATGCTTTCAGTGTGGACGAACATTTTGATGCCATCCTGAACTTTGTTGGCGTAGGTAACCCAGCGCAGGCTACAGCCATGGGGGCCAGCATTTTTGACGTGACACTGCGCTATGACGAAATGGCCTTGGACTACATTCGTCAGCATCCAACGTGCCGCTATATTTTTCTAAGCAGTGGTGCCGCCTATGGATCAAGTTTTAACGCACCTGCAGATGAAAATACCAAGGCAGTGATACCCATCAACAACCTGCAGCCGCAAGACTGGTATGGCGTAGCCAAACTTCATGCCGAATGCCGTCACCGTGCGCTGGCGCATTTGCACATCGTTGACATCAGGGTATTTAACTACTTTAGCCACACGCAAGACCTCGATGCCCGCTTTTTGATCACTGACATCTTGCGAGCGATTCGCGACAAGACCGTGCTGAAAACATCAGCCGACTTCATCGTGCGTGACTTTATTCATCCATCAGATTTTTGCAGCCTGGTCAGCGCGATACTTGCTGCGCCAGCGACGAATGCAGTGATGGATGCCTTCAGCAAAGCCCCCATTGACAAACCTAGCCTGCTTAAAGCCATGCAAGAAAAATTTGGCTTGCAGTATGAAGTGGTTCAAGCTGGTGCATCGGTGAACGCCACCGGCGGCAAGCCGCATTACTACTCGAATAATAAGTGTGCTGAATCTTATGGATATCAACCTGTGTTGACTTCTTTTGAATGTATTGTCAAAGTGATGCAGCTAATTTTACAAAAAACAGGTAAATATTCTGATTCGGTATCAAATATTGATTAACTATTCAGTTTTCTTGATATATTAAAAATCAATAGACTTTATTGGAAACCGGTCATCGATTTCTATAAAATCAACAAGTTAGCAAAATTCAAGAATAGGTTTCTAATCTTTTGTACGCCCTGGTTCAGGATTTTTTAAAACTCATGATTGAGGGCGATGAAGTCTATACACGGTACCTATGACAGCATAACAAAATCCCATTCAACTGAACCAGTGCCAACCAGTGCCAAGAACACAAAAGATTGATAATTTAGCCGTCCTGCCTGGGGAAATTTGGGTGGCCATCAGGGGCTGTAGCAATGTCTGTCAATTTGTGGACACTTTGCCCATAAGCTACACAGACCCCCTACTACCGCTAATTATTCCCTAAATCCGAAGATACAAGGTTAAACTATTGATTTTGAAAGATTAAGCACATGTGGCGATGGATGGTGTTAGCTTTGGTTTTTATCAATGTGGGATATTTTTCTTGGGGGCAGGGCCGGCTGCTGCCCTATGGTTTAGGGCCAACCTTGCAGCGAGAACCTCAGCGCTTGCAGCAGCAGATTCAGTCGCAGTCGATCACCCTGGTCAGCGATCATGAGGCTACCAAACTTCTTGCTCCCGCTGTCCCTGATGCCCCCATTGTTTTGACTGAGCCGGTGTGTCTTCAATCAGCCTGGCTTGATGCAACCAAGGCTGCCACTGTGCGCCAAACACTGGACCAAACACTGCCCAAGGGCGGCTGGATACTGACACCCGACAACTTATCCGAGCGCTGGATCATTTATTTGGGAAGATACGCCAATGCATCAGATATGACTAAAAAACGCGCACAACTGGCACGAATGGAGGTGAAATCTGAAGTCTTGAAGAATGGCCTTTCCCCGGGGTTGTCACTGGGGGCTTATCCATCGCAATTTTTAGCCAACGCCGCACTGGAGGCTTTCATCCAGCGTGGCGTACGTACCGCCCATGTGGTCATGGTGCGTACGTTAGAACCGGGTTACCGTTTGTACTTGAAAATCAGTGCAGAGATTACTCTAACTCAATTAAACCCGATCAAAGCCATTCTGCCTGGACAAATGCTGATGCCTTGTTTGCAACCTGTTTCTGAATAAACTTGGGGTAACCGTTTAGACCCCCCACCTCATGCCGCAATTTCGACCTGTACGGTAACTACTCAGCCCCACCTTGGGCAGACGGACAGAACTCAGTCGAAGTTTGGCTGAGGCGTAGAGCCCTTAAACCTGGATTCCTCAGTTGAACGCGCCCGAGTGGGCTACTGGCGGCGCGTCTGGGTAGGCGCGACGACGACGCAGGCTACTGCCTGCTAGGAGGAGCAACACCCCCAGACGCATCGCC
>CAIYWD010000198.1 GCA_903929815.1 uncultured beta proteobacterium | reverse complement strand
TGATGTTGACAGGGCTTGTCATCGCCTGAATGGCCAGATCGATGCGTTGATCAGGTAGAAGTTGGGATGCCGGGAAAGTCGTTGGTGTCATGCCGATATGCTGCTAAAAATGAAAAGCAGCAAGTATCAGTAAGTTCACCGTGCGAACATTTGCCTGAGTCAACCATCAGCGTTGAAACGCGGGTAAAGTGTTACCCCTATTTGAACCATGCCTAAAATCCGCTGTCCCTTCAAGACATGGTGTGCTTGGGTGGTTTGGTAGCCCCCTATTCACCTCACCAAATGCCCCGGAGTGTTGGTAGCACTTCAGGGCTTTTTTCTTTGGTCTCTCCTGTTACTGCACTTACGCTCAGTTGCAGGGAAAACTTTCAAAGCCTACCAACGCAGACCCGTTTCTGAATAAAGTTCAATTCCTTGCTGGTAGGCTGATTTTACATCTATCCCAAAAAAGGAACAATGCATCAAGCATGTTTCCCATAAAGTATCTTTATCCACTTATTGATCGAACGTCTGACTAACCTGTAACCTGTCCCGTCTTGCCGATGATGTGCGAAAGCAGACGAAAGTTCTTCTCTTCATGGCGCAAGCGACCCGCCACGATGGCCGGATGCACCCCAATTTCGTCGGCAAACGCGATGGCATCCTCGGACGATAGAGTTTTCCGTACCTTAGCGGCTTCCCAGCTCTTTTGGGGGATCAATGCCTCTTGCGCCATCTCATCAGCTTCGGCTTCGACGCTCTGATTATTGGTGCGATCCAAGTCGTCGGTGAAAAAAGATTTCTCTGGTGTCAGATGCATGGCAACGTGAGCCAGCTCGTGCATTAGAGCAAACCAGAAGTTATCTATCCGGTCGTGCCGAAGAGTCAGCGCAACGATCGGTCGCCCACTGCCATCAAGCATGGCCGCGCCGTCAAGGAATGTACGTTTGAAGTGTTTTTCGATAACGAGCAAAATTCCGTGACGAGCCAAATGTTCTTTTGCAAGCTTTGTGCCCTCATTAAAAACGGATAGTTTGGCAAACTCACGCAACCATGCAGGCGTGATGGTGTCTTTCTTGTATTCCCGCACCGAACTGATTTCTCTTGCGCTTCGTAGAACACACATCTGCCAAGCCCGAATGGCCATATCATCGGCTTGGCGATCACCGCGCTGTTGCATAGGGGCGCGAAAAAATGTAGTCCCCATCTGCTTTGGCAGCAAATCGCGCATGAAATTCGTCATGAGGTCTTCGGCGTAGTCTTTTAGCTTTTGAGCACTACCTTTGAAGTCACCAAAACAGCCTCGATCCATCATTGCTTCGAGGGGGAACCGTGTGTAATCTATTGCGGGATCTTCCTCTACCACGGCAACATCCTCAATCAGTATGTCGGCCGGAATGCCCAGTCCCTGGTTGAGCCGACGGATCATCGGCAGGGAAAGCGGGCGATTGCGCGATAACACCTCTGAGACTTTGGAAATGGAGCCGATGTATTTCTCCATATCTTTGCGGGTGAGCTGCATTTGATCCATCCGGAAAAGAATTGACTCGATAGGGTCTGCCTTGACCGGGGGAACCGTTTGGCGCTCGAAGTCCTGGATGACCAATATCAGCAATTCGAGCTCGTTTTCTTCATTGGAGTTGGGCTTTGGATCGGCAGACATGAGCGCAGACAAGCGCGCCATAGCTGTTTCGTAGTCTTTTGCACTCTTAATAATCTTCACGTCCATCGCTATCTCCATTCATTGCTCTTACGCATAGTTCGGGTTTGCTTAAAATTTTTTCTTGCTGTACTCAGCATGTGTTCCGGCCCACTCCACCACCACCAATCCGTTTTGATATCTGACCTTGACTACAAGCCTATATGAGTTTCCCTTTATGTTAAAGATGACTCGGTTGTCTGCTAGGAAATCTGCGCATCTGTACCTTTGCTTGATTTCATGGGGTGTTTTCCAGTTCTCACGCTCCACATCCGTCTGCCACGCATCTAGTTGGCCTCGAGAATCAGCATGATCTTTTTTGAACGCCTCAAGGATTGGTAAACCCAGAATTCGCATGAATGAATGATGTGTACATGGTCAAACCGGTATTGTAGTTCCCAAATAGGGAATAATCAAGACAAGTCAAAAAAATGATATGGGAAAATTGATCCGTGCCAATCCGGCTTCTCTTACCGTTCGCTGAGACTCTTGGGGCTGATACAGTTCGTTGTCCAGTTTTACTTTGAATTTGACGACCATCGCCATTGGGACAATTTGGGCGAGCATGTGAACCTGAAAACCATGTATTTCTGATAAATGCACACGATCCGTTTCACACGATGTGAAACGGACAACCACCCAAAACCAAGGACAAACTCCCCAAACCTTACCCACCTTCTCGGAGAACGAGTTTGAACCCGCATCCCTACTCCACCACCAATCATTTTTAGCCCAATTGTTTTCAGTTGGGCTTTTTTTTTGAAAATACAAATCATTTCAAATGATTACAGAAACTATCTCTTGAGTGGTGCGCTACCAAATTTGAGTCATTTTGGGTGAAAATTACCCCGTTTTCTTTCTTCATTATTCAATAGACTCATCAAATAAAAACAACGATTTACGATAAGCAGGTTTGCATGGACATCTGCATAGTTGAAATGATCTCACCGACCGAGTAAAACCTTCAGCACATTTTGAAGCCGGTGTGCCAAGTCAGGTTCAAACGCGCAAGACAGAACGGTGGCGATATCTGTGCCCCAGGTTTGCGCAGGCGCTGGGTCGTTGCGACGCGTCAGTAATTGCAATTGCAACAAGCGCAGCGCACTCAAATGGTCGGCTGGGGTAGGCGTTTGAGCGGCTAGTTCCAGGCGCAAAATGGCTGTTTTGGCATCGCCAGACGGTTTCTGTGAGATGGCTTTTACCCAGTCACTGCGCATTGCTGGCAAGACGCTGCTACCAAAATCTTGCGCAGTAGGTATTTGCCCTGCATCACGATTTTCCCAGGCGTTAAGGAGTTGGGTGAGCGCTTCACCATGGGCTTGTGCAGCGAGATGACGCAGAGTCAATTGAGCTTGCTCCATAGCTTCACGCTGCGCCTTGAACGCGGCATCTCCCAAACGAGGTGCATCCAAACGCTCGCTAGGACGGTCAGGATGGGTATCACGTCGTCGGCTTCGATCGTCTGTTTTAGCACCAGAACGTGTTTCATGCAGGCCACCACGGCTAGCGTCGCGCCCACCCTCACGAGCGTTCGAACGTGAGCCCTCTTTGTGGCCTGAAGGCATCGGCGCACTGCGAGCTTTGTTGCCTGGGCGGTCATCGCCTCTCATGGCCACCACAGGTTTTCGCCCAGGCATCGGCGGGTTATCTGCGGTTGTTTTTTGCATGGCATCAGGATTGTCTGGTAACAAGACTTCAGAATGAGTCGTATTTTCCATACTATCAGTAGCTGCCAGCGCTAGAGCCACGGGAGCTACAGGCGTTTTTTCATGAGATGATTCAACGGCGCAAGCGACCACGGCCAAGGCTTGTGCCTGGCCTTTGAGAGCGGCATCAAGAGCTGCCATCGCACCTCGGATGGCCTTCGCATCGCCTGCTGCGTTGGCTGCTTGCAGTGCTTTGGATGCATCCAGAACCACGCGGTCACGTTCATTCAGTGCGCTTTGGGCTTTTTCACGCTCTGCTGTCTTGCGTTGAAATGCATCATCAATGGGCTTGCGAAATGAATCCCACAGTTTTTGCTCATGGCGGCGATCCATCGGGACACGATGGGCTTCAGCCTGCCAGCGCAGTTGCAATGCCTTGATGGCATCAATTCGTAAAACAGGCTCATTTCCCAGAACGATGGCTTCTTCGATCATGGCATGGCGTGCGGTCAGACTTTGCTTTTGCAGCGATTGCAATGGTGCGGCCGCTTCATTCATGGCAGCCTTCCAAAGTGGATGCAATTCGGCATATATTTTTTCACCAACATGACCCGATTCACGCCAGCGATTGTCAAACTGATTCAATACATGGGCAAAACCTTTCCAGTCATTGTCAAGAGCCATCTGATTTTCCGCAGACCATGCCTTGACTTCGTCAATGAGTGCCAGGCGCTGAGTACGATGTTCAGTGGTTTCTGCTTTAATTTTTTCAAACCAGGCCTCAACCACTTGATACGCTTCGTTGCAGGCATCGTCAAAACGCTTCCATAAAACGTGGTTGGGAACGCCACCTTGATCGGTCAACTTCCATTGATCGCGCATTTGGCGAAGGGTTTCTTGCATTTTGCGACCCCCAATGGCCTGATGGAGCGGACGGTTGAGCAAGTCCTCAGCCTTGGTCACCAGTTCCTCACGCAATTGATCGGCACGCCAGCGTTGCCATCCTTCAAGGTCGCCCGCCGCAGTCAGTGCGCCATGAGCCTGGTTTTCGAGCTTGTCATCGATAAAACGACCGTACTCTTTGAGCGTACTGCGCAGTGCAGTGGACGCTGCACCGACAGCTTTACCATGCCCTTCTGCCACCTCTTGCTCTAATTTCAAGAGTGCTTCATGCACAAGGGACGTGGCTTTGGCCTTGATTTCAGGATCAATTTGATTTTTGGATCCCTTGGCGGATGGCACTAAAAGTCCGCGTACCAATCGCAATTCGTCAGCCCACACCGGCACGTCAGGCAAGGCGGCATGGACATCTTCTGCTGCCAAAGCGGTCTGAGCCAAAGCACCCCTGAAGGCATCCCATACCAGGATCAACTGGGCTTGCGACGCTTGCAACAGTGGCGGAAATTTGACATCGACGCTAGGCCAGTCCATATCGTTTGTCAAGGTTGTAGCCTCGGATAGCCAGTTGGCGACATCTGAACCGATTAATTCCTGAACCGCTTGGGCGTCGTGCCAAGGCTTGGTTGAAAGCACTTCGATGCGTTGAGCCAGCAGTACGGCTGCTTCTCGCTGCACCTGCACCCTGTGCTGCAGGTCTTCAATGGCGCGAACCCGATCCACCAATCGTGTTTTGAGTTCCGAAAGTGGTTCTTTGCTCAACGGTGCTCCCGCCTTGGCCGCATCGCGCTGCCAAGCCAGAGCATCTGCAAGGTTGAGTTTGGACAATGCCAAAAGTGCTTGCGCTTTATCGGCCCACTCCAGCGCAATGGTGGCCTGTGTTTTGCTGCGTTTGATATCGTCAAGTTTTTCGCGCAACAGCTTGGAAGCGCCCTTGTCTTTACCGCTAAGTTCCTTGAACACTTGCTGCAATTGCTCTGTCTCTGGGTTGGATGCAAGCCATTCGCGAATGCAGGCCATTCGTGCTCCTGATGTTTGGGCGGAAAACGCGCCACACGTCATCGCATCAAGCGGATGAACGGGCAAGGATTTGGCCGGTGCTACAGTAGCTACAGGGTTGGAATCTGATGGGGTGATATTGGAAAAAGGAAACATCGACATCGCGCAACTTAAAAAAAGGCCTGCCGCACAGCAACAGGAACAAACTGTTATTTTCGCCGTGTTTTCATGACTCCCATTAAAAACTTTCGTAAACATTCAGCCAATCCATATTACACCTACAAGACTCACATATGGGGCGTGAGGGTGCGTTTCGAAGTGATGTGGCTTTGCTTGGGTGCAACATCCAAATCCCCCCTAACCCCCCTTTTTCAAAGGGGGGAATGAGAACGGTTAGCCTATTTGGGCAAAGCGCTGTATTTGTCCCCCCTTTGAAAAAGGGGG
>CAIYWD010000197.1 GCA_903929815.1 uncultured beta proteobacterium | reverse complement strand
TAAGTTGTGCATTTGGCCGTCAGAGTTAAAGATGCAATGCTAGGCGCAAATCGTGCGGTGTGGCCCAGCCACATAAGCGATTTGTAACGACGCAGTGCGCCCAAATCTGACGAGCCAAATGCACAACTTATTATTGACCATGTCCTTACCCCATCATTCAAAAAACCATTCTTTCCAAACTCCCCTAACCAATAGTTCATGATCATTCGTGATCATATTTCCCGATGAAAAATCCATGTCCACTTTGCGGTGAGCGAAAAGCTCAGAGGCGTTGCTTACGTCAGAATAACGCAGTTATTTGCAGTGTTTGTTGCGCCACGATGCGCAATGAGATATGCACAGACTGCTCGTACAAAACCGCAGCTCAACAGTATCATGCTGGCCGCAGTCAGCAAATAACCCACCAGACACCGCCTGACGGTCATTTTGTTATCGAGTTGAATCCAGAGATTGAAAAGGCTGTTAATTCTGCGATAAAACTCTGTGAACGTGGCAAAACGGACGCGGCATGGGCACAGGTGTCCCGACTGCTTCAGGATCATTCGGAAAATCACATGGTGTGCTACGCAATGGGAATGCTTCACGCCTTAAAGGGTGAACACAAAGACGCCATCAAATGGTTTGATAAAGCTGTCTTAATTTATCCGTATTTCGTCGAAGCTCACTTCAATAAAGCTGTGGTCTGCCAGAAGCAATTCAAAATAGCCGAAGCCGTCTATGCCTACCGTAAAGTTGTGGAGTTTGGAGACCCAAGCGATGTTCCTGCAAGGCGGGCTCGGTCGTTTTTGGATGATATGGCCGTTGCCATTCGTAAAAACGAAGGTATTGATCTAGAAAGATATCTTGAAGCAGAGTCAATATTCAATCACTCCTTTACGCTCATGGAGCAGGGAGACTGGTCAGGTGCTCTCATTAGTTTTCGAGCAAGTGCAGCGAAGCATGACCGCAATGCACCTATTCATGGCAACTTGGGATTGTGTCTCGCAGCACTGGGTCGCAAGGCGCAATCGTTGGCTGAATTGGACCGCGCCCTTGAGATAGACCCGCAGTATGAGCCGGCCATAACGAATCGCGTTTTCATTGAACGTATGAAGGAAGGCATTCCCCTAAACGTCGCAGGATTCAAGCATATCGAATTCGGCAAGACACGATTTCTTGACTCAATAAAATAAAAAATTTAATGTTGATTTATATTGACTTTTTTTCTCTTAACTTCGGGTGCAATTCAAAGTGATGTGGTGCAATACAAAAACCAAATCCTCCCCCCCCCTTTTGAAAAAAGGGGGGTAGGGGGGATTTGGATGTCACACCCAAGCAAAGCCACATCACTTTGAAACGCACCCCTCTGTAGCAGGAAATTGTCAAGGTAACTCACGATGTCAGTGACTTACTGATTGCACTATTGGTTTGAACAAAGGTATTTTGCATTGCATCAGCCAGAGACTTGCATTGACTCGTGTCTGCAGACTTTCCAGCCTTTTCAATCGCTTCGCAATAAGCACCCAGTCGAACGGCCCCAACGGTGCGTGCTGCTGATTTCATCTTGTGGCTGACATCAGCAGCGCTGTCCCATAACGCTGCATCGACGGCCTGCACGATGGTTGCCACCTGGGTACGGGCGCCGATCAAAAATTTGTCCAACAAGCGTTTTTGCACTACCAAGTTATCTCCGACCGTACGAGACAATGTGCTGGCATCCCAAAGTGCCATCGCTTCAAAATCAACTCTCAGTAATGGAGTCGGTAACGGCGAATGGGTAACAGGCAACATGGCATGAGCTACAGCAATGTCATGATCTACTGAAACGTGAAGCCACTTCAACAGGGTTGCATAAAGATGGTCAGGATCAATTGGCTTGGTCACCACGTCGTTCATACCGGCATGTAGGTATTTTTCGTGGTCTTCGACAAACGCATTGGCTGTCGTGGCGATCACACATACGTCAGAAGTTCGTTCGTTGCTTCGTATTCGGCGAACGGCCTCGATCCCATCCATCACCGGCATGTGAATGTCCATCAACACCCAATCAAACCGATGCAGGCGCAAACACTCAAGCGCTTGCTCCCCACCGCTGGCTAGTGTCACTTGAAGACCGACATCCTCCAACAGCTCCTTGGCCACATCTAGATTGAATTCATTGTCATCCACCACCAAAATATGCGCTCCTTTCAGTGCATTTCGGTCATTTGGATCAATTTGGGTAGCTTGACTGATCAAATTTGGAGCGTATCGTAATTTTGCAGAAAACCAAAAAGTGCTGCCAATGCCTGGTTGGCTTGAGACTCCGACCTCGCCACCCATCATTTGGGTCAATTCACGGCTGATGGCAAGCCCTAAGCCCGTACCACCAAATTTTCGGGTAGTTGAGTTGTCGCCCTGCTCAAAAGGCTGAAACAGTCGTGACTTTTGATCGTCATTCAATCCAATACCAGTGTCATGCACTTCAAAACGCAGTATGTAGTTGGCAGTATCGTTCATGACGCTATCGCTGAATTTTTCATCCTGAAGGTGTACCCGTACCGTTACGCCACCGTGGTTCGTAAATTTGACAGCATTTCCGATAAAGTTAACCAGGATTTGCCGCAGACGAAGCGCATCGCCGCAGAGCTGTCTTGGAACATTGGCATCTACATCCAACATCAGGGTCAAACCTTTGTCGTTGGCCTTGCTTTCGTTCAGTTGAATGACACTTTGCAGCATCTGGTCAAGTCCGAAGTTACTCTCCTCAAGAACAAGTTTTCCGACATCAATTTTGGAAAAGTCAAGGATGTCATTGATGATGGCTAACAGGTGGTCGCCAGAGTCCCGAATTCTCTCCAGATAGCCGCGATCCTTCGGTGCAAAATTGGAACGGAGGGCTAGGTAGGTCATGCCAAGCATTGAATTGAGTGGCGTGCGGATTTCATGACTCATTCTGGCAAGGAATTCACCCCGACTTCGTACTGCGATTTCGGCTGTATTGAGCGCCATGTTGAGCTCGTGGGTACGCTGCCGTACACGTGATTCAAGAGTGTCATTGATGGCTTGTAACTGGCTTGCAGCCTCAAAACGTTCGGTGGCATCCCAGACAAATCCATGCCAAAGAGTACTGCCATCAGCCTGTATCACGGGGTGGGAGTGTCCCTCACGCCATCGCATGACACCATCGGGAAGCACAACTCGAAACTCGTTTGTCCAGTCTTGCATGGTTTGGGCGGATTTCATGATACTGGACTTGAAACATTCGCGGTCTTCGTTTGCAACGGCTTCAAACATCGCCGTGGCATCCTTTGTCAATTGTCCCGGTTGAAAACCAAACATGTCAATCAGACCACGGCTGGCAAATGGTACAGAAAATATACCGTTGGTTGACAGTTTGAACTGGTAAAAAACACCGGGCACCTGCTCAGACAATTCGTAGAGCAAGTCGTGGCTTGCTTTTAGTTGCTCCTCAATTTTTTTACGTTCTGAAATATCTTTGATCGAGGCAATGACCAAGGACTCACCATTGAGTACAAATTGATGCCAACTGATTTCAACTGGAAACTCAACACCATCTTTTTTGATCGCGTTGAGTCCGCTATTGTTTGTAGTAGCACGTGCTGTTGGGTTTTTCAAGTGGGCTTCACGATGACACCGATGTCTATTTCGCACTGATTCAGGCACCAGCGAGTCAACATTCATGGTTGACAACTCGTCTAGTGTGTAACCAAAAGACGCCATGGCTATCCAGTTGGCGAAACGGATGGTGCCGTCCGAGGCCACCATCAGCATGCCATCCGGGGCTGCCTCCAGCACGACATGAACCTGTCGTTCGTCTGCGTTCTTGCGGTCGGTAATGTCCTGACTTGTGCCAACCATCCGAACTGGTTTACCGTTAGTATCCCAATCGACGATACGGCCACGATCGAGAACCCATACCCAATGACCCAGTTTATGGCGTAACCTGATTTCACATTCAAAAAACTCCAGCTCACGAAGGTGGAGACGCTTCAGCAAGCCTTCAACCACACCCATATCCCCTGGATGGATGTGTTTTCTCCACGTCACGACGCTGATTGGGGAAAGTTCTTCTAGACTATACCCAATGATTTCAGCCCAACGGGCATTGAGTACCACATTGCCCGTTGGTATTTGCCATTCCCAAGTACCGACGTTGGCGCTCCAGATGACCTCACCAAGACGCATCCTTTCTTGTTGCAGCGTTTGCTCGGTACGCTCGCGCCGCCGCAACGTGCTCACTACAAGCCATGCGCTGATGCAAGTAGTCAACGTAAACGCCGCAAACATGGATACAGTCACTTTGACTTCGTCGTACCATCTGTTAAGGTAGTCGTCCTTTGACATACCTACACTGACATAAAAAGGGTACTGTTCATGTTGGAGATAACCAAACAGTCTCCAAACACCGTCAATTTGTTCAGAATACGTTATAAACTTTTGATTTTGAACGAGTGTCCTGGGGTGACCTGACGACAATGAAATGCTACCCACGGTGTCACCAGTTTGTCGGTCAGGAAATTGGGCAATCAAACCGGATTGATGGTCTCTGACGGAAATCAGGAATTTCCCTCCCAAAACGAGTTTGGCGAGCTTGGTCTGAACTGCCCCAACGTCCAAAAAGGCAAAAATAATGCCGCTAAACGCGCCGTCACGGTCATTTAAACGCCGTGCAAAAGATATCCCCCATTTGCCGCTTATCTTCCCTAATATAGGTGGCGAGATCACCAGTTTGGGATGCGTGTCCTGGCGAAGTTGTATGAAATAGGGACGATGAGCGATGTTGCTGCTAGGCGGTGGACTGCGCCCTTCGTAGCCCAGAATGGTTTCCCCGTCACGGTCGGTTATACGGATGGAAATAAGCGCTGGATGCAGTTGCAACTGACGCTTGATCAGGGCGTTCATTGTTGGATTTGAGAAACGGTCTGTCAATGTCTGGCGTTCATATTCATCTGCGACAACCTGCAAAGCCAAATCAGCATCGTGGTACTGTGCATCCATATCGCTGACCACAAATTTGCTGAGATTTTGAATGGCAACCGTGATACTTTCTTCGTATTTCAGACGGCTTTTCTCAAGCGAAGTCCAGGTCATTGCAGCAACGATTCCATTCAATGCAATGGCGATGGCAATGATGCGAGCGGTGTAGTTCATAAGGGAAAATAGCAAAGAATAACTTGATGTTATGCCATGACTGTCTCGTTATCGCATCGTGCGAATAAAATAACTGAACTATTTTTAGTATATAAGTCAGAGTAATAAAATTATTTAGCATTGAATGCTAAATTAAATTTACCATAAAATATATTAAAAATATAACTCACATTTTTCGGAGTAACCGTTTAGACCCCGCCACCGTCATTCCCGCGAAGGCGGGAATCCAGACTGACTTTGTGTATCCATGAAGACCAAAATACACTGGATTCCCGCCTTCGCGGGAATGACGACATCTGGGCCAGGGGTCTAAACGGTTAC
>CAIYWD010000196.1 GCA_903929815.1 uncultured beta proteobacterium | reverse complement strand
GTCTTACTTGACCAACACAGCTGTGCCTGCTCCTGACAGTTATATTTTGGGTCCCGGCGATGAAGTTCAACTGCAAGTCACAGGACCACAAGATTTCACTACCAATATGGTGTTGGATCGCAATGGTCAAGTGAACCTTCCCAAAGTGGGTGCGGTGACCTTGGCCGGTGTTGCAGTGCGCGATCTTGAAAAAACTTTAACCCTTCATTTGGGCAAAGTTTTTACCAATTTCAAAGTTAACACCTCCTTGGGGCGTTTGCGTGGTATTTTGGTATATGTGGTAGGGCATGCGCAGCAGCCAGGCACCTTTCAACTCTCTAGTCTCAGCACACTGGTGAATGCCTTGTTTGCCAGTGGCGGCCCCAGTGCCAATGGTTCTATGCGTGCCATTGAATTAAAGCGCGCTGGCAAAACCATCAGCACTTTGGACTTATATGACTTTATTGCCAAGGGTGACAAATCACACGATGTACCCTTGCTCTCAGGTGATGTCATCGTGATTCCTCCCGTGGGCGCACGCGTGGCTGTGACGGGTGCTGTTGATCAGGCTACTATTTTTGAACTCAAACCCTCACCCACCAGCATTGCCGACATCTTGTCTTTGGGAGGTGGTGTGCCCGTTTTTGCACAATCCAAAAAAGCACTTTTGGAGCGCATCACGCACGACAAACTTGCTCCCAGACAGATTCAGGAAATTGTGCTCGACGAAATGGGCATGCAACAGCCCTTGCACGATGGTGATGTGCTGGTATTGCTTGACATCAGCCCTGCATTTGCCAATGCGGTCACGCTTCAGGGGGTTGTGGCTGAACCCATTCGCTACAGTTGGTTTGAAGGCATGAAGCTCACTGATCTTATTCCCGACAGGGATGCTCTCATTACTTCAGATTATTTCAAGCGAAAAAATATCCTGGTACAAAAAGCAGATGTTGCCAAAGAATCCGGTAATTCTCTTGAATCTCGCATGCGCAACATGGTCGATCAAATCAACTGGGACTATGCCGTGATTGAACGTATTGACCGCAGCAACTTGAATAACCAATTGATTCCATTTAACTTAGGGCGGTTAGTGTTACAAAAGGACCCTACTCACAATCTGGCTTTGCAACCTGGGGACGTGGTCACCATCCTGAGCCAACATGACCTTCGCTTACCGCAAGAACGCCAGTCGCGTTTGGTGCGTGTTGAAGGTGAGATAGCTGCTCCGGGTGTCTATCAGGCTTTGACGGGTGAAACGTTACCTCAACTCATCAAACGGGTGGGCGGTTTGACCCCTCAGGCCTATGTGTTTGGTATTGAACTTCATCGCGAATCGGTGCGTGTACGCCAGCAACAAAACCTTGACGCATTGATTCGTCGGCTTGAAGCGCAAACTCAGGCGCAATCCGGCAATCTATTAGCCAACCGAATAGGGGCTGACAACACACAAGCCGCGGTTATTTTGCAGCAGCAACAAGCGCAAATGAAAAGCCAGATAGAGCGACTGAGAACTTTAAAGAGCGGTGGACGCCTGGCCCTAGAGCTGAACCCCCAATGCCAAGGCTTATCTGACCTGCCTGCTCTAACTCTGGAAGATGGTGACCATATCCTGATTCCCAGTGTGCCAGGCTTTGTGGCAGCTTTTGGCTCTGTGAACAATGAGAACATGTTTATCTACAAACCTGGCAAAACTGTGGGTGACATCATCAAATCTGCCAGCTTGACTGAAGATGCAGAGCCTGATCAAATATTTGTGTTGCGTGCTGATGGCAGTATTGTGGCCAGCATGGATCACAGTGGCTTATTTGGTGGTTTTGAGTCTTTGTCTGTCATGCCAGGAGATACTGTTGTGGTGCCAGCCAAGTTAGACCGTGAAACCCGCTATACCGCCATTCTTCGCGGTTTTAAGGATTGGACGCAAATTCTTGCCAATTTGGGTCTGGGTGCTGCGGCTTTCAAGTCAATGGGGTATTAGGTTACTTACTTTATGGACAGTTCAAATACTCCCGTATCGGCTTTGGAAGCATGTTTGGAATCTGAAACCGATGAGATTAGCCTGCTTGACTTGCTGCAAGTGGTGGTGGATAACCTGCGTCTGTTGGTGTTTGGCCCTTTGCTTGCGGGTTTGTTGGCGCTAGGCGTTGCGTATGTGATCCCTCCAACCTTTACCGCTACTGCCAAATTTTTGCCCCCACAGCAACAGCAAAGTGCTGCTGCGTCCATGTTACAGTCTTTGGGTGGCTTGGGTGGCCTGGCAGGGGCAGCGGGACTGAAAAATCCTTCTGACCAGTATGTCTCTCTCTTAAAAAGCCGTACTGTTCAAGATACATTGATAGACCGTTTTAAATTGCTGGACCGATACGACGAAAAGTTTCGCGAGAATGCCCGAAAGGTATTGGACAGCAATGTGCTGGTGTCTGGCGGTAAGGATGGGCTGATTACCATCGAAGCCAGTGACAAAGATTTTGTTTTTGCAGCTCAACTGGCCAATGCCTGCATTGAGGAATTGACCCGCTTGTTAGGTCGCTTGGCTATCACTGAAGCCCAGCAACGCAGAGTTTTTTTTGAAAAGCAAATGGGCATTGCCAAAGATCAGCTTATCAAGGCAGAGACGGCACTCAAATCCAGTGGTATCGATGGCAATGTCCTCAAAACCAGCCCCGCGGCAGCGGTAGAAGGTGTGGCAAAGCTGAAAGCTGCCATCACGTCCCAAGAGATCAAACTGGCGTCCATGCGTGGCTACTTGACTGAATCTGCACCTGACTTTAAACAAGCACAAACAGAATTGTCTGCCATGCGTACACAACTGGCACAGTCAAGGCAAGAAGAACCTTCAGCCCAGGGTAACCCTGACGACTATGTCAGTAAATTCAGGGAATTCAAATACTTTGAAACTTTGTTTGAACTTTTTACCAAACAATATGAAATGGCGCGCATTGACGAAAGTCGGGAAGGACCTGTGATTCAAGTTGTTGATGTGGCCGTTCCACCTGAATTAAAGAGCAAACCCAAAAAAGCACTGATTTCCATATTGGTCGTGTTGGCAACGGGCTTTGTCTTGCTGATCTGGGTGTTTATCAAGCAAGCCTGGACCAATGCTGGCCAATTGCCTGAAACCAATGAAAAAATGCATCGTCTTCGTTTGGCTTGGCGCAAGGCATGGGGACGACCAGGAATTTAAGGATCATCATGGAACGACTCAAATACAAACTGTTGTCAGTGGTTTTGCTGATAGCTTGCAGCGCAACAAGCGCTATGGCGCAAGAGGCGGTCATTCGCAAAAATCTGGGCGATCGCATCACCCAACTGCCAAAAATTGATGAAATTAGCAAAACGCCGGTTCCTGGCATTTTTGAGATTCGTGTCAACGGCACGGATATTTACTACACCGATGCACAGGCCAATTATCTGATTCAAGGCAACCTGATTGACACCAAACAGCGTCGCAATCTGACGCAAGAGCGAGTGGACAAGCTAAACGCCATCCATTTTGATGCACTTCCTACCAAGGATGCTGTGACCATTGTGCGTGGCAATGGACAGCGACGGCTTGCTTTATTTGAAGACCCAAATTGTGGCTATTGCAAAAAATTTGAGAAAGACTTGCTTAAGGTAAGCAATGTGACGATTCATCTGTTTTTGTATCCTATCCTGGGTGCCAGTTCTATTGACAATGCCAAAAACATCTGGTGCGCCAAAGACAAAGTTAAAACTTGGCAAAACTGGATGGTGCGTGACATCGCACCCCCGGATGCCACTTGTGATCGTGAAGCCCTAGTTCGCAATGTTGAACTGGGTCGCAAATACAAAATTTCTGGCACACCCACGATCGTGTTTGCAGATGGTTCACGCGTACCGGGTGCCATTGGGTCTGACCAAATTGAACTGCGCCTGGCGCAGCAGACTACCAAGAGTCCCTGATTTGGGCGCACTGCGTCGTTACAAATCGCTTATGTGGCTAGGCCACATAAGCGATTTGCGCCTGGCATTGCATCCCAACTCTAACGGCCATAAGTACAACTTATCTTATGCTTTTCATGGCTTTTCCACAGGTTTCACTACTTTGATGACTGTGGGGTCAGTCCAACTGCCACTGACATGAAATTCTTGCGTAGCAGACTCTATCAGTGGCCGGCGCAAAAACACCTGGGCTAAAAATGTACCCAACCCTACAGCAGGGTTGACCACTGAAGCCAAAAGCGAGGCCGTTCCCGCGTTGATTTCTGGAATCACCACCACTTTCAGGTCTTGAGTTTCCCTCTCCACATCGGCAGAACCTTCCATCAGCACTGCTGCATTGACCCCCTTCATTTGCAGGTTATTGGTGCTGGCAATGCCTTTGTTCAGCGTGACGTTGCCTCGCACAAAGTCAAAGGCAAAGCCCTGACTAAACACATCCCGAAAATCCAGCGTCAGGCGGCGCGGTAAAGATTGCAAACTCAATACGCCCAACAGTTTGGCAATACCGGGATCGGCTTTCAAGAATTGCCCGGATGCCACATTCACCGACACTGTTCCGCTCATGCTTTTGTAATCTGGGCTCATGGGCGAGCCGATCCAACCCACTTGCCCCTGCAATTGGCCTTTGCCACCTGAGACCACATCCTTCATACCAAAGCGATGGAGCAAAGCACCACTGTCGGCAATGTCCAGGGTAAAACCGAGCGCTGTGCGCCGCTTATCTTTGCCCAGTGGCTTGTCCGCACTGTTTTGTAGGGCAACCCAATCGCCTGTGGCTGCAAAACGAGCTTCTGGTAAAGTCAAATTGAACTTGCTCAAACGCCATTCGCGCTGTGTGGTTGCCCCAGGACTGTTTTGTTTTGCACGGTTAATGGCCTGCACTTGTAAGTGTCCCAAGTGTTTGCCACGCCACTCAAAATCATTCACATCGATATCCAGGGCGGGAATGCTGGCCGGTTGTTCATCGAGCAAGGCTTCAACATCGCTGGCCATATTGGGGGCAATAGAGAGTCTTGCCAGCCGTGCATAAACACGCCCTGCGTTGGTGTTGCCTGTCTGGTCGCTCGGTTGTTGATATTCCAAATAACCATTGACTTCATCGGCCTTCAGATTGGCACGCCAAATCACACCGTCACGCGAGCCGCCCAACACGACCTGCCTGAAAGGTTTGGATGCAAAGATCACGATATCTGAACGTAAAGCCAGCACCGACGGTAAATAATCTGCCGAATTTCCAAGCTCTGCGCCGCTGACTTGGGTGAGAACATCACGCCAGGCATCCACATCAATCGACCCAAACCTGAAATTGGCACTGACTCCAGATGCCGGCTGCGGCGCAAACTCATGGGCTTGCAGTCCCAGTTCCATAGCACCGCGCAGGACCCGAGGTGTCGGTGCGGACAAATCGCGCTCGTACCACACGCGCAAAACATCGGCCACAGACATACTCAAGCGCTGGTGCAGGGCATCAGGAGCATCGGTCAGCACGGAGGTTTTCAACTGCAAAGAAACACTGGTATCCGCACTTTTTCCTAGGGGATGTGGCAAATTCAAAGCCAGGCCCTGCAAACTGCTGTTCATCTGCAACTCGGGCACACCACGGCGCATCCCCAAAGTAGCACTGTAAGTTGCCGCACCGCTGGCTAGGTTGGCCAATCTGGACACCAAACCCAATTCACTGGCCTGACGCAATCCCTCTGCAGTTGCCACGCCGAAGACGCGAATCACACTGGGCACCGTGCTTTTGGGCAAGGCCTGCTGCGACAACCGCAAGCCGCCTTCCAGACGCGCATCTCCCCCCAACAATCGCGCACGAACCTGGGACACCGACAACCCGTTTTCAGTGAAATGAAGCTGACCGCGAACTCGCGTCAACTTGGGGCTGTCCGGTGTGATTTGAACGTCGTTGCCGTTGCACGTCACACTGCCCTGTACACTGGTTTTGAGCAAATCAGCCAAAGGCAGCGTTAATTGCAACTGGTTGGTGGTGTCACCACTGACCACGGTCCGTTGTAGCGCCTGCCCTGTCATGGCGGCAATGGGTGAGCTATTGATCAATTTCAATAATTCTGCCGCCAAGCCTTTGACATCTGCACTGACCTTGACAAGCGGATCTGCCAGATCGGCCACATCGGCATGGGCTGCCGTCACCTTGAGCGACTGTCCCAGAGTGGCGCTGGCATTCTTAACATGAAGTTGCATCCCGTCAATCACCAATTCACCGTTGAGTTTACGCAGGCTGGGCCAGGGTAATTCACCAGGCATTTGCAGCCTTTGCGGAACATAAGCAAACTGGGCATCACGCACCTGCGCCGTAATTTTGAAAATACCCTTTTGAGGCGCTATTCGTGGAAATTGACTGATGTCTCCTTTCATGACAAACTGCACATCGTCCGATTTGCCATCCTGCACGGCATCTCGCACATAGTCACGCGCCAGTCGGTTGACCACCAAAGGCAGGTAGCGATACACCTGTTTGCCATCGGCACGACTCAACGAGGCCTGCAAGTCCAGCACACCCGGAAAGCGCGAGTGATCGCTCGATCGCAAAGGGTCACTGGTTTCCCACCGAATGCGCGCTTGTCCCTGTGCATCCGCATTGGCAAATGTCATGTTGTCAATTTGCACAGCTATATGTTCACCCTCTACCTGCCAGCGTGCCATAGCGTGCAACTGATTCACCACCAGGACTGGCTCTTGAAAAAAAGTGGGCAAGACCACACTGCCCGATGTGATGGCTATATCGGCTTGACCGGCGTTCTGGTCAAAATCAAAGCTGACATCCGCCCCTTGCAAGCCCGGTGTGGAGGCCACTGTCGCCACTGTCAGCGCACGCACACTGCCTTTAGCGCTGTAGGTTTGGGGCGCTGCCAAAGACCCCTGCCAATGCACCTGCAAACTGTCTATCAGACCCTTGGGCGCATAAGCCAGCAACGATTCACGCAAACGGGCATCCACAGGCAAATGCCGAGCGATTTGCGCCAGCGCGTCCAAGTCCAGACGATCGGCCACGATGCTGCCACCGGTTGATGCTGCGGCGTATGCACCCAAAAGTTTGACCGTGATGTTGCCCCCAGGCCAATGCTGCCCCTCTTGCGTGTCAAACACCAGCGACTTGGAAAAAAACTCCAAGTCTGATCCCAACACACGCCCCCCCACACGCCCGTGTACCCTCGCCAACATCAAGGGCTGCAACGAAGGTGACAGAGCCACACTCACCTGCACCAAAGCCACATCCGTCACGGCTTGCGTCACACTGCCCTGATTCACATCCACCCAAGTCCGCAACGCGCCCATGCCCTGTCGCACACCCACATCGACATCAACATAGCGGCGCAGTGCAAACACATCCACTTGCGCCAATGTAGCGTAAATTTGACCCTGCCAATCTTGCCAACGGCCTGAGTGCTGCGCCAACAGGGGTTGCAAAAACTTGGCCATCACGCTAAAACCTTGCCCCCAGACAGCCGGAGGGGTGGCATCCACACGCATGTCATGGTGACGACCCTTGTTGCGCAGAACAACATTAACTGTGCGCAGTGCCACTGGTTCAGCGCTGCGCTGCTCGTCGCTCCAGCGCAGTGTGCCGTCACGAATTACCAATTCACGCTGCGAAAAAAGCCAGTCCAGTAACGCTGTGTCATCAGAGCCATGAAAAGACAAGCCACCGATGTTGATCTGGCCGTTTTTTGCCCGCCGAACTTCGAGCATGGGCCGGTCAATATAAATCTGCTCAAAACCCAAACGCCACAGCGATTGTGGTGACAAGGCCGCCACAATACGCGGCAAGCTCAAGGCCAAACGACCCTTGGAATCGAGCAAACGAACATCCTTCATTTCAAACGACGGAATCCACCCGTTGGACACGGCCACTACAGAACCCACCTGAACTGTCACCCCCAGCGTGCGCGTGGCCTGTTGTTCCAGTTGGGGTCGCCACTCGTTGATTCGCGGCACAATCAGCCAATGCAGCGCACCCCACGCCAGCACCAACACGACCCAAGCCAACACCACCGCAACCAACAAAAATCGGGTCATGGCAGACCAGGTTGTGAGGAATTTGACAGACAGTGGCAACACGTTGGATGACATATTGGAGGAAATCCTGAAATTATGACCTGCTCACCTTTGGGATCAGACCTCACCGCAATGGCATTGAAATGCGACTGAAATTTGGACAGAATTTAATGAAGAAACTTATAACTACTTATGATTATTTTGCTTTATAAATTCATTAATCAATTTTCATAACGGTTTAGTGAAGATAATGAGCGGTCAACTGAGGAATCCAGGTTCAAATTAATGTGGGACACTGAGCGAGGGCGTCTCGCCCCCGTGTGTTTCGAAGGCAAGATGTCCGCGCTCCCAGGAATGGCGCTATGATTTTTGTTGTAGTTCGCGTTAAGTTAGCGCGCAGCGCGTAACCCGATATGCAATAGCTAATACTATGTTTTCAATGGATTTATTCATTAATGTAGTGCCATTGACCTTCTTCCTGCATTTCAAACGCCTGACAGACCTGCCCAATGTACAATTTCCGTATTGATCAAAGCTCGTTATTCGAGACTCGTCAGATATCTTGAGGACACTTCGTGTATTGCCACTCCCAATGCGGTTTAATTCCGCTTCGGAATATTGGGCATTTTTTCGAGCAACTATAAGGATAGGGTCAATAATAAGTTGTGCATTTGGCCGTCAGAGTTAAAGATGCAATGCTAGGAACAAATCGTGCGGTGTGATCCCAGCCACATAAGCGATTGATATAAGCGATTGATATAAGCGATTGATAACGACGCAATGCGCCAAAATCTGATGAGTCAAATGCGCAACTTATTATTGACCATATCCTACATATCCTAAGTGGAGCATTCCTTATGCTTTCACAGAGATCAGTTTTGCGTACTGATGTCATTGTCCCAGCCAGTAGCTCATCAGGATAGAGCACGAACCTTCTAAGTTCGGGGTAGGGGGTTCGAGTCCCTCCTGGCTGGCCAGGCTCAGTTTTCCACCACAGCCACTGCCGTTTGGCTTACGCCACAATCCACATACGAAATTTGCCCCGTCACGCCAGAGGCTAGGTCGCTGAGCAAAAAAGCCGCCACATTACCCACTTCATCAATGGTCACATTGCGCTTCAAGGGGGATGCTGCAGCCGAAATGCCCAGCAGTCGGCTAAAGTCCTTGATGCCGCTTGCCGCCACAGTTTTAATAGCGCCAGCGCTCAAGCCATTGACGCGAATACCCTTTGATCCAAGTGCATCTGCCAGATACCGCACTGCAGATTCAAGTGATGCCTTAGCCAACCCCATGGTGTTGTAACTCGGTACCATGCGCACACCGCCCAGATAGGTCAGTGTCAGCAGTGAGGCGGTATTGTTCAAATAAGGTTGGGCAGCTTTGGCCATAGCCGGAAAACTATAAGCACTAATATCATGTGCAATGCGGAAATTTTCACGCGACAAACCGTCCAAAAAATTGCCGCCAATGGACTCACGCGGCGCAAAACCAATGCTATGCACAAAGCCGTCAAATGTAGGCCAGTGCTTTGATAAGTCTATAAATAAATTGTCAATTTGTGCGTCATCAGCCACGTCGCAGTCAAAAATTAAAGTCGAATTGAAATCAGTCGCAAACTCGGCAATCCGATCCTTGAAACGTTCACCCACATAGCTGAAAGCCAATTCGGCACCTTGCGTGTAGCACGCTTTAGCAATGCCGTAGGCAATGGAGCGATTGGATAAAACACCTGTGATCAATATTTTTTTGCCGGTCAGAAAACCCATAAAAACCTCTTAATATCTTTTGAACTACTATCGTGTAACGGTGAAACTGACCTTAGGACAGGGTCAACAATACCCACTATGGGGCAGGAAAACGGTGAAAAATGGGTCGCTGCGATTGATTTGCAGCCGCCGATTCCCAATTCCAGAGTCTGACAGGCTACTAGCACTGCATCCCAACTCTGACGGCCAAATGCACAACTTGTTGTTGACCCTATCCCAAGAGCAAACCGCACTCATTCACAAATGATACAGAATTGTCGCATGTACGGATCTTGTTCCTCGCTACCAACATCATCGATCAATAATTGCAGTCTGAGGTGTCAAAGGAACAACGCACGAACCACGTACCAAGCGCCGTTTGCGTACAGCCAATGATGCCACCACAAGGCTAATGGCCTGAATATGTTCGGGCGTGGTGCCACAACAACCCCCAACGATATTGACCAGCCCCTCTTTTGCCAATTCACCAATCATGCGACTGGTGTCAGCGGGGGTTTCGTCAAAACCGGTATCGCTCATCGGATTGGGCAGACCGGCATTAGGGTAGCAACTGATGAAAGTGTCTGGGGCAGCGCGGTTTAACTCTTGAATGTAAGGGCGCATGAGCGCAGCCCCATAAGCGCAGTTCAGCCCAATGGCTAACGGCTGGGCGTGTCGAACGCTGTGCCAAAAAGCTGTGACGGTTTGACCGCTCAAAATGCGACCGGACGCATCTGTCACCGTGCCGCTGATGATGATGGGCAGACGCTCGCCACTGGCTTCAAAAAATTCATCAATGGCAAACAAGGCTGCTTTGGCATTCAGTGTGTCAAAAATAGTTTCGACCAGCAGCACATCAACACCCCCTTGCACCAGAGCATCGACCTGTTCGTAGTACGCTGAACGCAATTCTTCAAAGCTGATGTTGCGTGCGCCTGGGTCATTCACATCGGGGCTGATGCTGGCAGTTTTGGGTGTAGGCCCGAGTGCGCCCAGTACAAAACGCGGCTTGTCAGGCGTTGAAAACTTGTCACACGCTGCACGCGCTAATTTGGCCGACACCAGGTTCATCTCGAACGCCAGGGCAGCCATGTCGTAATCAGCTTGCGCGACGCGTGTGGCCCCAAACGTGTTGGTCTCAATCATGTCAGCGCCGGCTGCTAGGTAGCGCTCGTGGATGTCAGTGATCACATCGGGGCGGGTTAAACTGAGCAGTTCGTTATTGCCCTTTATGTCCTTGTTCAAATTGTTGAAGCGATCGCCCCTGTACTGTGATTCACTGAGTTTGAAACGCTGAATCATGGTTCCCATGGCACCATCGAGCACCATGATACGTTGCCGCAGAAGGTCGGACAGCGTCTTGGCGCGTGTGTAGGAGTATGTGGTCATAAATCAGGATTGTAGAAAGCCATTGTTGCTTAGGATATGGTCAACAATAAGTTCCGCATTTGGCCGTTAGATTTGGGATGCAATGCTAGGCGCAAATCGCGCAGTGTGGCCCAGCCACATAAGCGATTTGTAACGACGCAGTGCGCCCAAATCTAACGAGCCAAATGCGGAACTTATTATTGACCATATCCTTAGGATATGGTCACCATGCCCAAGCGCAAAGATCATCGTGCGCATGAAATGGCGCAGGGTGTGTGACTTTTACGCTTGTTAGTGGTTGTTTACAAGGCAACCCATTTAACCCGTATAATAGTTATTTAATTGTTCAAAATCAAGTATTTGCATTAATTTTTTTTGAACACCGAAACTTTAGTAAAAAATAAATTGTAGTCAAATGAAAACATTGGTCATTGCAGAAAAACCATCGGTCGCCCAAGATATTGTGCGAGCCTTGACACCGCAGTCGGGTAAATTTGAAAAGCACGACGATCACTTTGAAAACGACATTTATGTGGTTTCCAGTGCAGTGGGGCACTTGCTTGAAATTCAGGCTCCCGAGGCTTTTGATATCAAACGTGGCAAGTGGAGCTTTGCCCATCTGCCGGTGATACCGCCCTATTTTGAATTAAAACCCGTTGATAAAACAAAATCTCGACTGAACGCACTGGTCAAACTGGTTAAGCGCAAAGACATCACCCAACTGATCAACGCTTGTGATGCAGGCCGGGAAGGCGAACTTATTTTTCGTCTGATTGAGCAATACGCCGGTGGCAGCAAACCGCTGGGCAAGCCTGTGAACCGCTTGTGGCTGCAAAGCATGACGCCACAGGCCATACGCGATGGTTTTAGCGCCCTGCGCACCAATGCCCAGATGCAACCCCTAGCCGATGCAGCACGCTGTCGCAGTGAGGCCGATTGGCTGGTGGGTATCAATGGCACGCGTGCCATGACAGCCTTCAACTCGCGCGAGGGGGGGTTCTTTTTGACCACGGTAGGCCGGGTACAAACGCCTACGCTCAGCGTGGTGGTGGAGCGTGAAGAAAAAATACGGGTCTTTGTCAGCCGAAACTACTGGGAAATTCACGCGATCTTCGCCGCCATTGCTGGTGAATACAACGCCAAGTGGTTTGATCCCAAATGGAAAAAACCCGCAGGCAGTGCAGAGCCTGATGCCGAACTCAAAGCCGACCGTCTGTGGGTACTAGCGGATGCACAAACCATCGCCACTGCTGTTCGCGGCAAAACTGCGCGTGTGACGGACGAGAGCAAGCCTGCCACCCAGGTGAGTCCACTGTTGTTTGATTTAACATCTCTGCAGCGCGAGGCCAATGGCAAGTTTGGTTTCTCCGCCAAAACCACGCTGGCGCTAGCGCAAAGCCTCTACGAGCGCCACAAGGCATTGACCTACCCCCGAACAGACTCTCGTGCCCTGCCTGAAGACTACGTGCCGGTGGTCAAACAAACGTTTGAGATGCTGGCGCACTCCAACATGGATCACTTGGCCCCCCACGCCCAGACTGCGCTGACAAACAACTACATCACCCCAAGCAAACGTATTTTTGACAACTCAAAAGTGAGTGATCACTTTGCCATCATCCCCACGCTGCAAGCACCAGGCGCACTCTCGGAATCAGAGCAAAAGTTGTACGACTTGGTGGTGCGTCGTTTTATGGCAGTGTTTTTTCCAGCCGCTCAATACCAAATCACTACCCGCATCTCGGCGGTGTCATGCCCTGGTGTTGTGCATCACTTTAAAACCGAGGGCAAAGTGTTGGTCAAACCGGGTTGGCTGGTCATTTATGGCAAAGAATCTGCCCTGGAAGTCAAAGATGCCAAAGACGGTGACAAAGGCCAAAGCCTGGTGGCAGTGCAGCCAAATGAGCGGGTGATGACACAAAGCGCAGAGGCCAAGAGTTTGACCACTCGCCCCCCCGCACGCTACAGCGAGGCCACTTTGCTGGGCATCATGGAAGGGGCAGGAAAATTGATTGACGATGATGAACTGCGCGCAGCCATACAGGAAAAAGGCTTGGGCACACCTGCCACTCGCGCCAGCATCATTGAAGGTTTGATCACTGAAGCCTACGTGTTGCGTGAAAACCGCGAGTTAATTCCCACCGCCAAGGCCTTTCAATTGATGACACTCCTTCGCGGCCTGGGGGTTGAAGAACTCTCCAAAGCCGAACTCACGGGTGAATGGGAATACAAGCTGAGCCAAATGGAACACGGCAAGCTGACCCGCACCAATTTCATGGCCGAAATTGCCACCATGACCAAACGCCTGGTGCAAAAAGCCAAGGAATACGACCGCGACACCATGCCTGGCAACTACGTCACCTTGTCAGCGCCGTGCCCCAATTGCAGTGGCATTGTCAAAGAAAACTACCGCCGCTACACCTGCACAGGCGCAGATGGCAAGAGTGATGGCTGCGGTTTTTCATTTGGCAAAACGCCTGCAGGCCGAACTTTTGAAGTAGCAGAGGTCGAACAGTTTTTACGTGACCGAAAAATTGGCCCGTTAAGCGGTTTTCGTTCCAAATCAGGGTGGCCATTTACCGCAGAGATGATCATTAAATTTGATGATGAGTCCAAAAACTACAAACTCGAATTTGATTTTCAGGATGACAACGGCACAGCGGCCAATGCAGAACCGATTGACTTTTCATCGCTGACGAGCTTGGGTGCATGCCCCAAGTGTGGCGCTGGCGTGTTTGAGACAGGCAAAAACTATGTGTGCGAAAAATCGCTGCCCACCGTTGCCCACGCCACCCCCGTATGCAATTTCAAAAGTGGCCAAATTATTTTGCAGCAAACCATTGAGCGTGAGCAAATGCAAAAGCTTCTCTCTTTTGGAAAAACTGACATGCTGGATAAATTTGTCAGTACACGTACCCGTCGCCCTTTCAAGGCCATGCTGGTATGGGATGCTGCAGAGGGAAAAGTCAACTTTGAGTTTGCACCTAGCAAATATCCGCCCCGCAAAACGGCTGCAACACCTCTGACAAAAGCTGCAATCGCTACTGAAAAGAGAGCGGCTAACACAGACAGGACGGGCGTTACAGGCACAAAAGCCTTAAAAACGGTCAAGTCTTCATCCAAGCCTGTGACTACCAAAACTCCGCCCAAAAAGACTGCCAAAGGTTTTAACCCCAGTGCAGCCCTCGCCGCCGTGATTGGGGATGAACCCGTAGTACGCACCCAGGTCATCAAAAAATTATGGGATTACATCAAGGCCCACGGGTTGCAAGATGCCAGAGACAAGCGCAACATCAACGCGGATGCCAAACTGCTGGCTGTGTTTGGCAAACCACAGGTCACCATGTTTGAGATGACCGGCCTAGTGAGCAAGCATTTGGGTTGATGCCCTTGAGATATGGGGTTAGGATATGGTCAACAATAAGTTCCCGCATTTGGCCGCAGAGTTAAAGATGCCATGCTAGGCACAAATCTGACGATCCAAATGCGGGAACTTATTGTTAACCATATCTTTACTGTCAAATTGTGACATTTTGAAACTGGATTATTGGCATGTCTGTACCACTCACCAAAGAAGAGACCTACACCCGATTGGGTTCTATTACCCGTGAAATGCACGAAGCTCTCACGCTTTTGGGCAGCAACCAGTTGCAGGCCATTGTGCAGGAAATTCCCAACGCACGCGATCGCTTGACTTACGTTGGAAAAATGACCGAAGATGCCGCCAACAAGGTTCTTACCTTGGTGGAACAGGCCAAGCCAGGCTGTGATCATCTGGCCAAGCGTGGGCGTGAACTGGGGCAGTCACTGGCACGCATGGCCTCGGATAGTAATATCAGTGTCGAAAGGGCACGTGGTCTGTTGGTGGTTTGCAGTAAATTTGCCGACCGTTCGGCCAGCTTTGCACACGAACAGGCCGCCACCTTGAGTGACATCATGATGGCTCAGGATTTTCAGGACTTGTCGGGGCAGGTGATCAAAAAAGTGGTTGACATCATCAACCGTACTGAAGTGCAGTTGGTGCAATTGCTGCTCGACAGCTCGCCTGGGTGTCCACCTCCTGCACCTGCACCTGAACCAGACAATGCATTGCCAGATACTGTTGACACCCATCAATTGGATGGACCGCAAACCGCCGAGGCCGCTCTTAAACAAAGCGATGTGGATGATTTGCTGGCTTCGCTCGGTTTTTAAATTTTTATTTTTTGAGGCTCAGAGCCAAAGGGTTCGACAGGCCTTCATTTTTCAAGAAACACTTGTATGAACACTCCATCTCCAGAAGGGCAGCGCCATTTTTCCCGCGTGCCATTTCATGCGCATGTGCATTTGTACCTCAAGCACCAAGCCCTCGATGTTGAACTGCTTGATATTGCCCTTAAAGGAGCTTTGGTGCAAACAACAGCTCCGGCAATCGTTGCCCTGCAAGATGAATGTCGTTTGGTGTTGTGCCTGGCCCCTGAAGATATGGACATTGAGATGCGCGGGCATGTGGTGCATCTGGAAGGTCACAACATAGGGATGGCGTGCCAAGACATTGATGTGTCAAGCCTGACTTGCTTACGCCGTCTGCTGGAACTCAACACGGGCGATGCAGAGTTAATGGACAGAGAACTGTCGTTTTTATTTGCAAAGCGATAAAGTGATTCACCATATCCTAAGTTTTCTACCTCAAAATTTCAAAAAACGTAGCAAACAACGCAATACCAGCGTGCGTTAGAGCCGAATTTTGTATAATTTTTTGACGTAGAAAACTTTCGTAACTGTTTAGACCCCACCATCGTCATTCCCGCGAAGGCGGGAATCCAGACTGCCTTTGTACCCTGGTAAACCAACATGCACTGGATTCCCGCCTTCGCGGGAATGACGGCATTTGACATGAGGTCT
>CAIYWD010000195.1 GCA_903929815.1 uncultured beta proteobacterium | reverse complement strand
GGCTTCCAGCCGCGTCTTTAAATGCGGCTGGAAGCCGCTTCTACAGTGGGCAAGATGGGGTGCGGATCAGGAAGTCTGAGATTCAACAATGTCTTGTGCCAGGCACAAATCAGCCCAGGCACCGGCTTTGTCCTTGCCTGATCGCAATAAAGAGTCGGGTGGATACGTGACCACTACCGGCACACCGGCATAGCGCCACACTTGCAAGCGCAATTGGGCCAAGGGCAGTTGGGCCTGTTCTGGCGGTGATTCACTGAGCAACACCTGCCTGGCAAATCGACCCATCGCCACAATCACCTTGGGTTGAACCAGTGCAATTTCACGGCGAAGGTAATGGACGCATTGTGCAAGTTCGGCATGCTCAGGCGCACGCGGCAAAGCAGGTCGGCACTTCAGCATCAGCGTCAGATAAGCACGTTGCCGTGGTGTCTGCGAAGCATCTTTTTCAACGGTCATACGCTCTGCACCCACTGCGGCCAACATGTTGGTCAGCAACAGACCAGCAGCCCCTGCAAAAGGCGTGGCGGCGCTGATTTGATCGTCGTCGGGCATGTCGCCCACAATCAGCCAATCACAAGGTTTAAGGGAAGGTGCGGGGGTGAACACAGGGCGGCTTCGTCCCGCACTCATGGCACATGCCTGGCAACGATGGATGGCCTCTGTCAGCTCAGACCATGGCATGGTGCTGATGTTGTCTTGCAGACCAGAAAAGGGGGGTGTCGCTGGTTTGGCGGGTTCAATCCTGATCGGTGTGTGTGCCGGCCTTATGCGTGGGTGAGTGGCCGAAGAATGAACATGATTTTGGCCTATAACGCTTGATGGTATTGCATTGTTCACTATTGTATTAGTAGCTGCTTGAGAAGGTGATGCCACTGGTTTAATGGCCTCCCCAGGCCACCAGACATGCACCTTCATTTCTTGCAGCATGGCGCATTGGCGACTGTCTAGATGAAGTTTCATGGGGTGATTGTCGCCGGATGGCACAGTTTGAGATTCATCACCACAGCATCTTCACGCAGGCCGTTAGCGCACGGGTAGTAGCCAGGTCTTGAACCCACACAGCGAAAACCGTGTGTGGTGTAGATATTAAGAGCGCGTGTGTTGCTGGCGCGCACCTCCAGCCACAGCCATTGCGCATTCTGCCCGTCAGCCCACAACGTGAGTGTGTTGAGCATGATGCGGGCATAGCCTTGTCGTTGATGCTCTGGGGCGACGGCCATATTGAGAAGATGGGCCTCTTCAAACCCTTTCATCACCACAAAATATCCCAACACGTGATTTTCATTCATGAGCAATTGGGCATGGTAGCCGCAGCTCAGACAATCAGCAAAGTGCTGGCGCTGCCAGGGGTAAGCACGGGCTTGCTGATCAAGCGCAGAGACGGCATCCAGATGCTGTGGCTGCATGGTTTCAAATTGCACGGATGGCGCTGGTCTCATGGGACTGTTGCTGGTGGTCATTGGCTATTGGCTATTGGCTATTGGCTATTGGCTATGATGGCTTGACGGCCGGTAGAAGTCAAGTAAGGATATGGTCAATAATAAGTTCTGTCCGTCTGCCCAAGGTGGGGCTGAGTAGTTACTAAAAATGATAGATTTATTCCTTAAAGAAATCGTTGATACGCATATAAAAATATGGTTTTCAACCCGATACTGGCCTAGCTAAAGCTATTTATCATGAAACTAGCCACATGGAATGTGAACTCGCTCACTGTGCGTTTGCCACAGGTACTGCACTGGTTGAAAGCCAATCCGGTGGATGTTTTAGCACTGCAAGAACTCAAGCTCACCGATGACAAATTTCCCACACAAGCCTTCGCGCAAGCCGGTTATGTCGCACAGTGCTTCGGTCAGAAAACCTACAACGGTGTGGCGATTGTGTCGCGCATTCCGGTCACCCACGTGGTTAAAAACATTTTGCAGTTTGCCGATGATATGGCGCGCGTCATCAGCGCAAACTGTCCATCAGATGGCTGTGATGGTGCAGGCATCAGGGTGATTGGGGCTTATTTTCCCAATGGTCAAGAGCCTGGCAGCGACAAGTTTGAGTACAAAATGGCCTGGCTTCAAGGCCTGCGCGACTGGCTTCGCACTGAACTGAAAACTCACCCCCATCTTGTTTTAATGGGCGACTTCAATATTACTTTTGACGATGTCGATGTTTGGGACCCGGTGGGCATGAAAGATCAGATTTGCTGCACCGATGAGGAACGTTACCACCTGCAAGCGTTGATCGCATTGGGTTTGCATGATGCACATCGCATGTTTGGGCAACCGCCCAAAAGCTACTCGTGGTGGGACTACCGCAACAATGGTTTTCGTCGTCATCGTGGCATGCGTATTGACCATATTCTGGTGAGCAACGCATTGAAACATCAGGTCACGCGGTGCTGGATTGACAAGACCCCACGCCAAAACGAACGTCCTAGCGACCATGCGCCGGTGGTGGTAGAACTCGATTTGCTGCAATATTCAGATGGCCAGATGGTGGTTTAATCTGGTTTTATGTCAACTTTTATTTTTTTGAGGACCATGTGATGAACTTTTCAAATCTCAAAATCGGTGTCAAATTAGGCATCGGGTTTGCGTTGATGGTAGTGTTGACTGCCTTCACAGGGGGATTGGCCATTGTTCAGATGGGACGTATCAACGGTGCCATTGAAGATGTCTCGGAAAACTGGTTGCCGTCTCTCAATCAGGTGGGTGAAATGCAAACCCTGTTGAATGACATGCGGCGTGCCGAACTCCAGCATGTGGTCACAGTCAGCGTTGAAGAAAAAAAATTGGAAGTTGATCGCATCAATGCTGACATTGTCAAACTGTCTGATGCAGGACAAAAATTTGAGGCGCTGCTGGATTCGCCTACTGAGCGTCAAGCGTTTGACACATACAAGCAAGAACTCACTACTTATCTGGCCACTTCCAGCAAACTTGTCGCACTTTCATCGGTCGGCCCGACGGGTTTGGAAGCCACTATTCAATATTTGCGAGGCGACTCCAGAGTCGCTTTCAGAGCCATTTTTAAAACCCTCAATGACTTGATTGCCATCAATAGCAAGGGTGCCCTGAATTCATCAGAAAATGCCCACAACACCTATTTCAGCGCCAAAATCAACGTGGCACTGGTGCTTGGCGTGGCTGTGGTTCTGGCAACGGTTCTGGAAGTATGGTTATCGCGCCAAATGACGCGCCCTATTCAATCTGCCGTCGATGCAGCCCGGGAATTTGCCAGAGGCAATTTAGCCGTTCCTTTGAAAACACAGGGCAGTGACGAAATCGCTCAGTTGCTTAACGCCATGGAATCCATGCGCATTGATTTGTCCAAAGTAGTAGCCAGTGTTCGCATGGGTTCTGAAAGTGTGGCCAATGCCAGTTCGGAAATTGCCCAGGGCAACAGCGATCTCTCAGCACGCACCGAACAGCAAGCCAGCGCGCTGGAGCAAACGTCTTCCTCCATGGAACAGTTGGGTTCTGCTGTGTCGCACAACGCAGAATCTGCGCGTCAGGCCAATCAATTGGCACTGGGAGCATCCACCGTGGCAGTTGAGGGTGGCCAAGTCGTCAGTCAGGTGGTTGAGACCATGAAAGGCATCAATGACTCCTCCAAAAAAATATCCGACATCATCAGTGTGATTGACGGTATTGCATTTCAGACCAATATTTTGGCATTGAACGCAGCCGTTGAAGCCGCACGGGCGGGTGAACAGGGTCGTGGTTTTGCTGTGGTGGCCAGCGAAGTGCGTAGCCTGGCCGGTCGAAGTGCCGATGCTGCCAAGGAAATCAAATCCCTTATCAATGCCAGTGTGGAGCGGGTAGAGCAGGGCACTGTCTTGGTAGATAAGGCCGGCAACACCATGACCGAGGTAGTGAACGCCATCAAACGCGTGACAGACATCATGGGTGAAATCAGTGCTGCCAGCAACGAACAATCCACTGGTGTCGCCCAGGTAGGCGAGGCTGTGAGCCAAATGGATCATGCCACCCAACAAAACGCTGCTCTGGTTGAAGAAATGGCAGCAGCAGCCGAGAACTTGCATGGTCAGGCCCAGGATTTGGTGCAAACCGTGGCCATGTTCAAGCTCGAAGACGGCCAGCACAGCGCCCGTTACCCTGCCAAAGGTATGCGTTCTGGCAACGCCCATCAGATTAACCAGCTTAGGTTATCAAAAGGTTAACCACTTGGTATTTGTATTTCCGAGCACATCCACACTGTCTTTTTCCAAACTGGGCTGTATCAAAGGGGGGCGACCTCTGTTCAACCCCTTGGATTTTTACCTGACATCTGGTCAGTGGCTTCATGTGTCAGGGGTCAATGGCTCAGGAAAAACCAGTCTGCTGCGCATGGTGTGTGGACTGTCGAGCATGGAATGCGGTGATATTTTGTGGAATGGCCAGTCTATTCAAGTCCTAGGTAATGCCTATCGTTACAACCTTTGTTATCTGGGTCATTTGAATGCTTTGCAAGAATCCTTGACTGTGGATGAAAATCTGACATTTTTGGCGGCATTGCGTGGCGTGACCCTTAAATCAGCAGACCACAACGATCTATTGATGCGTTTTGCGCTGCAGGGACGTGGCAGGCAACTGGTGCGGCACTTGTCACAAGGCCAAAAGCGTCGCGTGGCATTCATTCCGTTGGCATGGGGTACTGCACCACTTTGGGTGCTGGATGAACCCTACGTAGGTCTTGATGATGCGGGTATAGGCTTGTTGGCCGATCTGATGGCACACCATTTGCAATGCGGTGGTCTGGCGGTTCTGGCCAGTCACCAACGTGTTCCCATAGGTGATATTCCCGCCAGACAGATTGAACTGCAATGACTTTCGTTTGCCGCCCCATTGGATTGGGCATGATGCTGCTGGCCCTGTTCAAGCGTGAGATGGCATTGGGACTGCGGCACAAGGGCGAGGTTTTGACACCCCTGGCATTTTTTGCAGTGGTGGCCTGTTTGTTTGCGTTGGGGGTTGGCCCGCAACCGGCGTTGCTTCAGCAAATGGCCCCCGGTGTCTTGTGGGTGGGTGCTTTGTTGTCTGTCATGCTCTCACTGCCACGCTTGTTTGCTACCGATTACGCAGATGGCTCATTGGAGCAAATGTTGTTGTCGTCTGCGCCACTGGGTTTGTTGGTTCTGGTCAAGGTGATGGCGCATGGTGTGCTGTCGGGGTTGCCCTTGGTACTGATGGCCCCTGTGCTGGGGTTTCAATTGGGGTTGGACAGCCGTGCCATAGGCTTGTTGATGCTGACATTGTTATTGGGCATACCCACTTTGAGTTTGATGGGGAGCATCGGCGCGGCATTGACACTGGGGGTTCGCGGTGCAGGCGTTTTGCTCTCCTTGTTGGTGTTGCCTCTTTGTGTTCCTGTGCTGATTTTTGGCGCCGGTGTGCTGAATGCTGACGCTGCGGGAACAGGTGTGCGGGGGCACTGTTTGCTGCTGGCGGCGCTTTTGGTGCTGTCCTTGTTTTTTGCTCCCTTGGCGACTTCAATCGCTTTGAAAATTGCTATGGAATGATCCTGGATTCCTCAGTTGACCGCTTGTTATCTTTACTAAATCGTTATGAACATTGATATTTGTTACTTCGATGGAGTTCACCCTTTGGGTGAGAGCGCTACGCACCCGATTGAGCTACTGGCGATGCGTCTGGGGGTGTT